>JACPGD010000026.1 GCA_016182645.1 Candidatus Hydrogenedentota bacterium
ATCTGCATCCCCCGCCCGCCAAATTGATAGAGTTGGCAGGAGTCCAGTTCGACCCCGGCCGTCTCATATAAGTCGATGGCATTGCCGGACGCGCCCGAAACCACCACGTTGTCCAAGGCCAGTCCGTCGGTCCCATAGCCCCAATCACCGTTGGTGGAGAAACCCGCCGTGCCGCCGCGGATCCATAGATTCTCGAACTGGAGGAAGTGAAAGCCCGAGGCGCAACTCACCACCGGTCCGCCGGCATTCGTGCGCTCCAGAACCGTGGTCACCATGCCATTCTGGCCCACGGCGCCAATAAATCTGGTGGGGTTCCCGCTCTCCCCTTCGTCCATATGATCCAGCGTGGCCACCACACCCGTCGAAGAATAGGCGCCCGAATCGATCCAAACGCGGTCCCCCGCCTTCAACGTGTACGTATCGATAATGGCCTGAATCGTCCGCTTTGGCGCTGCGGGAGTGAGGCCGTCGTTCGCATCGCTGCCTTCGGAGTCGCAGTACACGTCCGAAGTGGGGTCATAGGCGTCATTCACATAGTAATCCGTACTCGTGCCCGCGCCTTCTGGGAGGTAATAGTAAATACTCCCGCTGAAGAAGGGCCCTTTCTCCGGCACCGTCAGCACCGCCTCCTCCGTCCCGCCTGGATGTTCTAGCGCCAAAATGGTCGTATAGGATTCATCCTCACGCGCGGAATCGCTAATGCTCACCCACCAGCGATTCTCGAAATCTGGAGGCAAATACCCAGCACCCTCCGTCACGTCCACCCAGCGGTCCCACGTGAAGCCGTCGCGTGTCAAGCGCCCGTTTAACACCTTCGACCAGAAGGGTGCGCTCACCGGCCCAACGCCCACCGTAACGGTGACCCGGTCGTACCACCAGTAGTTGTGTTGGATCTTGTAGTGCAGTCTTCCCTGCGGCACGTAGCCGATGCGGTCCACCATCCGGTAGAACTCGAGCCCGTACGTGTTCAGGAACCGTTGCGAAATCCACGCGAATCCACCGTTGCCCCAGCCCGCACCCCATTCGTTGACAATCTTGAAACCGCCCGTGCCCCCAAACTCGTTGATGTCATAACCCACAATCGGAATGGCGTGATAACCGGCCAGGTAGACGTCTTCCGCGGACGGCAAGTCGTAGTGGTCATTCGCGGGGGACAGCTGGTCCCAGGCGCCGGGGGAGTACCAGTTGGGCCGGAAGATCGGGATGCCAATCGCCACCAGTTCGCCCGCCGCCACCAGTTCGCGGATGGTCTCGAAGACTTGATCCGTTTCGCCGTGGCCGAGATATTGGTAGGACTGCGCCCGAAAGGGGATGGCATTGTAGTACGATTGCGCCGCCGGGTACGTCGTGTAGTCCGCCGCATTGTACGGCTCGTCGACAAGACTCGCACAACCCTGGTCGCGCAAAAGGTCCAGATTCCCCGGAAAAGTCGAGCCCACGTCCCCGACGTACGTCGGGTACGAGACTTGGTTGTACAGGAAACGCGGGCTGAACTGGTGTGCGGGATCCGTCAATGACCAGCCGCGCTCCCGCGCCTCCTGGTAGCTCTTCATGTAGTAGCCGATGGCCCACGACACGCACGAATTCTGCGTCCCCTGATCACCCACGGGCGGCAGCCCGCCACTGTTGTCATGGGCGTCTGGCAGCGCTTTCACACGCTGGACCCTGAGCGATTTCAACACCTCCCCCGCGGCGGCGGGGGCCGCTGGAGATGAGGGTAGAAGCCCCACAGGCCGCACTTCGCTCGATTTGATTTGTCCCTGTTCCGGCTTCGAGATTCGCGCGGCCACCGCACGGTGCAACGGTCGAAGGGCAGCAGGCAGACTGTCAAGCACCGCCGTCAGCGTTTCGGGTGTGGCAGTCTCGAAACGCACCCCCGGCTTCGCAGCAACGGGTGGTTCCTTGGCCATCCCCTCGGACGCGGCGCGTGCCAGTGGTGAATCGCAGCCGGAGAAACTGCCTCCGATTAGGCCAACGACGAGAAACGCGCACACAACGCGGCATGCAGAAGAGTTGTTGTTCAAGAGCTTGCCCCCGAGAAACGTCCCCTCACACCCCTACGAGTCATGGCCTAGTACCCCTTCCTTTGAAGACACAATAATACCAATTTGCTATAATGTCAAGACAACTTTTGCTTCATGGTGCTTGCACAGTTGTCTTTCCCAGTATCGCAAGGCTGTGCAGCAGACAGCCCCCGTGGGAGGATGTGCCCAACGGGATGAAGCCGCCAGGATGTGGGCGAGAATTGTTTGGTGAGATGTGCTTTGCTGGGGAGCTTGAAATAAACACAAAGACCAACAACTCACTCGCATAAGCTGATGGTCTCAAGGTTCTTCATAATGGTCGGGGTGGCCGGATTTGAACCGGCGACCCCCTGGTCCCAAACCAGGTGCGCTAGCCGGACTGCGCTACACCCCGTGGTTGAAGATGCTACCACACGCTGCCCGGATCGGACAAACTGCGGCTGCTTGCCCGAAAGCACGTATATGCTATGATGACTGTCTAACGAGGGTGCTTCGGGATGGCAAAAGAAGAACGGATCCTGGTGGTTGACGATGAAATCGTTATCCGGGAGTTGATGGTCGATATCTTGACGGAAGAGGGATATCGGGTCGAAACGGCGCCGGACGCGAAGACCGCCCTCCAGATGTTGCTCGGCGCCAATGGCTTCCTGGTCCTGTTCACGGACATCATGATGCCGGAGATGGACGGCATCGCCCTCATCCGGGAAGCGCGCAAACTGGTCCCCACGATCGTCCCCATTGTCATGACGGGGTATGCCACGCTCGAGACCGCCCGCGCGGCCGTGAAGGAAGGCGCTTATGACTACGTCCTGAAGCCGTTCAATCTCAGCGAAATCAAGATGGCGGTAAATAATGCGCTCGAGCGGTGCCGCCTCGCCAATGAAAACGCGCGCCTGCTTGAGATCACGGAACTCTTTAAGATCAGCGAGAGCATCGCCTCCATGCGCGATGAGAGCCGCCTGCTCGATTTTGTGCTGCACGCGGCCCTGGAGCGTGTCAATGCGACGCGCGGTTCACTCATGCTGATGTCGGACGATGGCCGGCGCCTCGAAATCGCGCGGAGCATTGGCCTGCCCACGGAATTGATTCATTCCAGTGTCGAGGTAGGCAGCAGCATTTCCGGGTGGGTCGCGGAAAACGTCCGGCCGCTGCTGGTCGAGGACATCGGCCAAGACCCCAACATCAGCCAGAAAGGCAGGCAACTGAAGGACAAGTCCTTCATCAGTGTCCCGCTGGAACGCAAAGCCGCCGTGGACGAAATGAGCCTGACCGAGTCCACGCGCCCGCCCGTCATCGCGGTGCTCAATGTCACCGAGAAAGAAGACGGTGGCCAGTTTAACGAGGGGGACCTGAAGACGCTGAGCATTGTGGCCAACCACGCGGCGGCCGCGCTGGAGAACGTGCGGCTGTTACGCGCGATCGAGGAGAGCCAGCGTGAAATCGTGTTCACCCTCGGTGAAATTGTGGAAACGCGGTCGCGCGAAACCGGCAACCACGTCAAGCGCGTGGCCGAGTATTCCAAAGTCATAGGGGGGAAATGCGGACTCACGCCGGCCGAAGCGGAAGTTCTCCGCCTCGCTTCGCCCCTGCACGACGTCGGCAAGGTGGGTGTGCCGGACGCCATATTGAACAAGCCGGGGCGGCTCACCGACGAAGAGTTCGACATCATGCGCACGCACTCCCAAATCGGTTACGACATGCTCAAGGTCACCAAAGGCATCGTGCTTCAGGCCGCGGGCGTCATCGCGCTGCAACACCACGAAAAATTCAACGGCGAAGGCTATCCACAGGGACTTAAGGGCAAGGACATTCACCTCTACGGGCGCATCACCGGCATCGCGGATGTCTTCGATGCGCTGGGGGTCGAGCGCGTCTACAAGAAAGCCTGGGAACTCCAGCGCATCCTTGAATTCTTCCACGAGGAACGCGGCAAGCACTTCGACCCTGAGCTGGTTGATGTGTTCTTCGCCAACCTCGAAGAAATCCTGACCATTCGCGACGCATTCCCCGAATAACGGGAGCGCGGACATCCTTGTCCACCGTTTGCATTCGAAAATGCGGGCCAACACCCGCAGGGGAGGTTCTCATGACCACCTACGTGCGCATCGTCCAATTGGACCACGAGATCGAGGCGCAAGCCCTCGCGCTGCTCCTGAAATCCCACGAGATCCCCCACTACCTCCAGAGTTTCTACGACAGCGCCTACGACGGCATGTTCCAGGCCCAAAAAGGCTGGGGCGTGGTCATGGCCATGGCACCGGCGGAATTTGGACAACAAATCCGGGAGCACCTAGCGGAACTGCGCCACGGCGCCATCAACGAAGACGCTATACCGAAATAGCTTCTCGTTCCATTTCCGCTCTTGCTACCCGATATCCGGCCCGCTCGACATCCGAAATCGCCGAGGCTATTGCCGCCTGTAGCGACTCTGCCGTACGCTCGAACAAAAGCTCGATGCCTTCGGCGTGCCCGCGGATTGATGCATCGGTACATCCTGCGTTGCCGAGCGCATCTGTAGCATCGAGTATTTCATCCTGTGTCATCGTAGAGGCCGGTATTATGAGTGAGAATTGAAAATCATTCATGACCATTTTCTCCGCTTGGTTTTCCAGGGCAACGGTCAACAGTCCGGCGAATGTCACGGGCATGCTTCTCCGGGTTCCGGGGCGTCGAGAAGATCGCCATCCAGCACTGACCATGCCCGTGTGGGCAATGAATTGTTCCCCAAGCGTGCGCTCGTGAACCAGACTTTCTGACCACCCAGCCGCTTTCTTGGGCTTTTCTCAGCGCTTCGTGAATGTGCTTGTTTGGATGGCGTGGCCACTGGTGCATTCAATTCTTCCATTAGCCTGTAACAAGTATAGCATGCCCGCTTGCAAAACGGCCTTTACGCTGTCAATGACGCGAAAAGCACCGCTCCATCCTGACGCCCATCGCCGCGCCGGCCTCATTGCACGCTTCAATCGCTTCATAATCATTGACGCTGCCGCCCGGCTGGACAATTGCGCGGATGCCAGCAGCCGTCGCCGCATCCACGGCGTCGCGGAATGGGAAGAAACCATCTGACGCCATTACCGCGCCTTCTAGACTCTCCGCGCCTTTGTACTTGGCTTTCGCCTTGTGAATCGCCTGCTGCACGGCACCCACCCGATCTTGTTCCCCCGTCCCCACCGCCAGTGTCTGGCAATTTCTGGCAATCACCACGCCGTTCGAGCGCACGTGAATGTTGACGTACCAGGCGAACAGCAGGTCCTCTAATTCGCGTGGGTCCGGTTTCCGCTGTGTTTCGATCCTGCCCTTCTTCGCATGGTCA
>JACPGD010000279.1 GCA_016182645.1 Candidatus Hydrogenedentota bacterium
GCACCGCCACCACCGGCTACGGCGTGGTCGAAAGCACCGGCAACCGCCTGCGCCACGTGGCGCACGGCGTGATTGCCACGCCCGCGCACCAGCATTTTGCGGAACGGCTCCTGCACATCCACGCCGAGGCCGTGCGCCTCATCGCGCAGTATCAGCCGGACGCCGTGACCATCGAGCGGCTCTATTTCAAGCAAAACGTGACCACGGGTATCACCGTCGCGCAGGCGCGCGGCGTCATCGCGCTCGCCGCCGTCCAGGCCAACTGCCTGGTGACTGAGTTCAGCCCCACCGAAGCCAAGACGGCCATCACAGGGTATGGCCGCGCCGACAAACGCCAGATGCAGGAAATGATCCGCATCCTACTCAACCTCGACGGTATTCCCCGCCCCGACGACGCCGCCGACGCCCTCGGCCTCGCCATCTGCCAAGTGCACGCCGGCCGAATCTTGAACACCCAAGCTTAGACGGGTGGCGTCCCCACGCGTGATCACTGGAGAGTATCTCGCAACTCTGTCCTTTACGTCTCTTGCGTCCTTTGGGTCCTTTCCCAGGGTGTGCTAAAGTATGTCCTTCAAAAGTGGGACATCTGCTTGAGAAATGAGGGAAGTCTTATGAAACAGATGCTGGTTACAACAGTGTTGTGCGGGGTGTTGCTTGGGGCGCTGGGCGCTTTCTCGGCCGCCGCTCAGGACGACAAGAAGATCGTGCTCATCGCCGGACGCCCGAGCCATGGGCCGGGCGAGCATGAATTCAATGCGGGCATGATGCTCATCGAACAACGCCTGAAGAACGTGCCAGGCGTCGAGGCGGTCTTGGTTAAAGGCGGCTGGCCGGAAGATGTGGCCGTGTTCGACGGCGCCGCCGCGCTCGTGTTCTATATGGACGGCGGCGGCGGCCACCCGATCCTTCAGGACGATCACCTGCAGATCATCGGCGCGCTCATCGACAAGGGCGTGGGCCTGATGTGCATGCACTACGGCGTCGAAGTGCCCGCTGACAAGGGCGGGCCGGAATTCCAGAAATGGATCGGCGGCTACTACGAGACCAACTGGTCCTGCAATCCCATGTGGGAACCCAACTACACGGGATTCCCCGAACATCCCATCACGAATGGCGTCAAACCCTTCACCATCCGCGATGAATGGTACTTCAACATGCGCTTCCGCCCCGATATGGAGGGCGTGCTCCCGATCCTCGTGGCCAAGCCTTCAGACGCGGTCCGCGAGGGAACCTACGTGCACCCGAAGGGCCCCTACGAACATATCGCCAAGGCCAAAGGCCGCGACGAAGTCATGATGTGGGCCGTCGAGCGCCCCGACGGCGGCCGTGGCGTGGGCTTCACCGGCGGTCACTTCCACAAGAACTGGGGCGAGGACAATTTCCGCAAGGTCGTATTAAACGCTATCCTCTGGACAGCCAAGGCCGACGTGCCGGAAAACGGTGTCGTCAGCAAAGTCACGGAAGAAGAACTCGCCGCGAACCTCGACCCGAAGGGGAAGAAATAGCGATCAGCTGGCACGAAGCGGGAGATCCATGGATCGGATCTCCCACTTCTTCTTGTTAGTGGCGCTTCAGTCTCTGCTGTCCCTATGGTTCTTGGTGTCCCTTAATTCTTTCATCCCTAGAAATTCCTGTCCCCGCCCAGCAGTCCGCCGAGGAGTTGCCCGCCGACGCCGCTGACGCCCTTGGACTCGCCCACGCGCCCGCCCGCCGCGGCCATGATGCGGTCGGCCAGGCGCGAGAACGGCAGCGTCTGGAGATAGATCTTACCGGGACCGGTCAGCTTGGCCAGGAAAATTCCCTCGCCGCCGAACAGCGCATTCTTAAAGCCGCCGACCATCTGGATGTCGTAGGAGACGCTCGGCGCGAACGCCGCCAGGCACCCCGTGTCCACGCGCAGCGTTTCCCCGGCCGCCAGGGTCTTTTCGATGATGGTGCCACCGGCGTGGATGAACGCGAGCCCATCGCCGCGCAGGCGCTGCAAAATGAAACCTTCCCCGCCGAAGAGCCCGGCGCCGATTTTCTTGGTGAAGGCAATCTCGATTTCGATCCCCGCCGCCGCGCACAGGAAAGCGTCTTTCTGGCACATGAATACGCCGCCTTCCTTCGACAGATCGAGCGGAATAATCTTGCCCGGATAGGGCGCCGCAAAGGCGAGCCGGCCCTTGCCACTGCCGTTGTTGAGGAAGGAGGTGATGAAGAAACTCTCGCCGGTAAGCATCCGCTTGAAGCCCGAGAACATGCCGCCGCCCGTGCTCGTCTGCATTTCAATGCTCTGGCCCATGTACATCATGGCGCCGGCTTCGGCGCGCACGCCCTCGCCCGGGTCCAACTCCACCTCCACCAGTTGCATGTCGTCGCCGTAGATCTTGTAGTCAATCACATCTGCCATGGCCGTCTACTCCTCAGTTGCCGGAATAATTGAAAGGAGCGATTATGCCCGAAGCAGCGCTTCCCAGGCCACCTCTCGCTCTCGCTCCGGTAAGATCACAAATGTCTCGACAATGCGCATTCCGCTAGGAAGATCAAATGTCTTGACACGGAGGATGAAACGACAGGAAGGGGCGAGGCGCTGCGGATCTGGGGTCAAAAACAGGCAGTTCTTCCTGCTTTGTGTTATCCTTCCTAAATGGCGGGAACTTTTTGGCCCGCCTAGGGATCGTGGTTGTTAATGCGCTTGGCGGCGCAGCCGCGGAAGTGGAATGCTCCGCGACTGGACCAAGTGCTTCAAGCGTGGTGATTTAACGGCCTCCAACGCCACTGGCGTGGCGTTCCGGCGGCCCACTTGGTTCTCGGCGTGAAGCCGTTCAGGAGGCGCGACGTCGTCATGGCCCACTCATTGCATTCCCCGCTGCTCATCAATTCCCACTCCAGCACTTCCGCGCCCCCGAGTTGCCCCTGCGCGGGCCCCTCACGGCGGGACTTCCTCAAAGTAGGGTTCCTCGGCGGGATTGGCCTCACCCTGGGCGACTATTTCCTCTTGTCGGCCGCCCAGGCGCAGACCGCGCCCATCGCCGCTAAGGCCCAGTCCGCCATTTTCATCTTTATGGCCGGCGGCATGAGCCACATCGACTCGTTCGACCCCAAGCCCTACGCCCCCATCGAATACCGCGGCGAACTCGGCAGCGTCAACACCAACACCGGCGAGCAGTTCGGCGGCCAGCTTCCACGTCTCGCGGCCATCGCGGACAAGTTCTCCGTCATCCGCTCCATGACCCACGGCGAAGCCGCCCACGAGCGCGGCACGCACAACATGCTCACCGGCTACCGCCCCAGCCCCGCCATCCTCTATCCCAGTTTCGGCTCGGTCGTGTCCAACAAGTTTGGCCCCCGCAATGA
>JACPGD010000280.1 GCA_016182645.1 Candidatus Hydrogenedentota bacterium
TTGGGGTTCAGGGGCGAATAGCCGGTGACAATCACGCTCCAGCTATTCAGCGTGCCCGTGTCCTCACTGAAAGCGTCCACCACCCGCAGTGTCCACGTGCCCTGGGCATTCAGACCATCGAACGCGCTGAGCACATTCTGTGGACGGAAACTGCCAGCAAACGGCGCCGTCCCACTCGTAATCGTCGTGGCTGCTTCATCGTCCAAGATCGTGTTATTGAAGTTATCCCCGTCGCCGCCCACCTGCGTAAACAGCGTCCTCTGGGAACCGCCCGGTGGGGTAATCATCACTGCAAGATCCGCATCCCAAGTGTGGGTGATGTTTAGCTTCACGTTCACGTCCGTGATAATGAGCGAATCTGGGAAGGTCAAAACAGAATTGACCCCAATGCCGTTGTTGTCCGGGATACTCTTCGGCACATCGGTGCTCGCCACTTCATTCGTGTCCGCAATGAAACTGAACGCGCTGGCGAAAGCACCCCGGCCGCAGGCATTCGCGCCCGCCACACGCCAGTAATAAGTAACGCCTTGCGTTAATCCTTCCGCGTTAAACTCCGTGGCGGTGGTGACTTGTCTAATGAACGGGTCCGTAAAGGAGAGACTCGTGTCCACTTGCACCCGGTATTCCGTCGCATCGGCCACGGCGGTCCAGGAAAGGCCAGCCGCAGGGAAGCCCCCTTTCGGGTCGCCATTGGCCGGCAACAGCAGCGCGGGTGCGCCGGGCGTACCGGCAGAGATATTGGCCACCACCGACAACTGGCGCGTCTCCGCCCCCGTGGCCGTGCCTTGGATCGTGATGTCGTTCTCCCCGATCGCGGCCCCCGCGGCAATCGTCAAGTGGGCCGTGGCCTGCCCGGGCGGCGTCACGGGATTGCCCACAAACGACCCCGTGATCCCCGCCGGCAACCCGACGAAACTCAGCGTGACCGGACTGCTGAAGTCCCCAGCTTGGGCCACGTCGATGGTGAAATCCAAGGCGCCCGGTTTGCAGAGGTACTGGTAGTTGTTGGGGCTGGACAGCAGGAAGCCGGGTTCCGCGGCCACATTCACCACGTCGGCGACATAGACGTCCTTGGAATTGGGCGGGCCATCGCGGTTGTCGGTCCAAGCGGGCAATACCCGCGCGCCCAACACGGAGACGCCATTGTAGTCACCCCATTCCTGGCCGTCGGTCAGATTGGCCGAGGTCTGGGAGGAGATCCGCGCCGGCGTGTTCCAAGTCACGCCGCCGTCTTGCGAAAAGGTGTAGTAGAGGTCCACGCCCGTCCGATTCAGGGAGTGGCGCGTGTCGTAATAGACCACATGGACCACGCCGCCTTCGTCGACCGTGATCCACTGGTTGAACCGGTCCACCGTATTCACATCGGCCGTTTCATGCGGAATGACGGGCGCGAACCAAGTGGTCCCACCATTGCGCGAGAAGGCCACTTTCACCTGGGTATGGTTCGCGCTGGCGTTGTTATCAACATCCGCTGCGGTCGTATCCGTCCAAGAAACATAGACGCTGCCGTCGAAAGGGCCGCCGGAGCGGTCCGCATCGCAGGCCGCGTAGGTCCACGCGCGCCGAGATTCCATGGACGGAATGGGGTAGTCAAACTGCGCATTGGTGGTGGCAATCACCTGGGCCGCGCCGAAGCTCGTGCCTCCGTTAGTTGACTTCAATAAAATGATCTGGCGACTGAAGGCCGCATAGCAATAGTAAATGTTCCCGGTGGGATCCGTTGTAATGTCGCTGCCGATTCCGGTGGGCGCCGCGCCAAACGACGTGATCGTGAAAGTAGTGCCACCATTGGTCGAGCGTGCGAATTGCATCACGTTGTTGTCGTGATACGTCAAGTAAATGTTGTCTTTGAAAGAGGAACTGGACGAAACATCGACATGGAGAAACTCCTTGTCGCTCCCAGACGAGGTAATGGCCTTGGCTGTCCCCCAAGTATGTCCAAAATTGGTGGACTTGTAGAAATTGACCCCAATGCCCGGAAAACTGAGCGAGCCGGCATAGGCGGTCAAGCCGTCGGAGGACCAACCCACCGTTGGATCGCAACACGTGCTCGGCAAGACGCCCGCAATGCTCCACGTCAATCCACCATTATCTGAGTAATACATTTCCTGGCCGCCATTATTGTTGGCGCCGGCAATCACGTGATCAGGAAACACCGGGTTTATCTCGATAGTCACCTCGTTCGCGCCAAGAATCTGGTTCAGCTTGATTTCGCCGTTGACCGGCACCGCCGTGCGGGAGGACTCCCCCTCCACCTTCTGGATCTTGCCGTTCACCATCAACCCCTCATACTGCTGGGGAAGCGTTTGCGCAATTCAACGCGAAAGAAGGCGGGGATCGGAATACGTAACTCAGTCTCGTTGGGGGCGAGCACCTGAAGATCTTGCTTCGTGAGTTGGTAATTCCGGTCGTCCCAAGGGCCATACTGGGTCAGACTGCGGTAGTCCAGGCGCTGATCCACCCCCCGCACTTGCTCAATCGCCGGGGCGGCCGCCTCTTGCGCCCCGGCGACAACGCAGAGACACGGCAACACGACCCACAACCAACCACGCATGCAGCACAACCTCCCCAAACGTTCATTCTAAAGCTACGTCACCTGCAACATAGGAGGATTCTACCACAAAGCGTAGGATGGGGCTTGCCCCGTACTTGGGGGAAGCGGGGCCAGTTCAAGTCCGCATGCCGGCGCAAGCATGGGGCCATTCTTCCCATCGATTCCATGGGGGAGGGCAGATCAGGCGAGCGCGATGCCGTATTCCTCGATCTTCCGGTAGAGGGTGCTGCGCCCAATATCCAGCAGCACCGCAGCTTCCTGCACGTTGCCGCGCGTCAGTCGAAGCGCCTCGGCGATATGGTGCTTCTCCAGTTCCGCGAGATTGGGGAACCGGCCCAGTTCCGCGGTTGACCCAATGGTGGCAACCAAGTCTTCGGGATGGACCAGGGCATGTTGGGCCAGGACGGCGGCACGCTCGACGACATTGCGCAGTTCGCGGATGTTGCCGGGCCAGTCGCGCCGTTCCAGGGACTGGAGCGCTTCCGGGGTGAAGCCCTGCGTCTTGTGGTGGTGCCGCTCCCGGGACATTTCAAGAAAGTAGTGTACCAACTCCGGAACGTCCGAGCGCCGTTCGCGCAACGGGGGCAGATGGATTTCCAGGCCCGCCAGCCGGTGGTAGAAGTCGCGCCGGAACCGGCCCGTTTCCGTGTGGTGATGCAAGCGTTGGTTGGTGGCGCTGATCAGGCGGAAATCCACCTTGATGTCGCTGGAACCGCCCACGCGCCGGAACGTCTTGGTCTCGATCGCACGCAGCAGCCGCGCCTGGTTCTGCAGGCTCAGGTCGCCCACTTCGTCCAAGAACAATGTGCCGCCATGGCACTCTTCGAGCACGCCGGATTTCCGGACATGCGCCCCGGTGAAGGAGCCGCGTTCATGGCCGAACAACTCGCTCTCAAACAACTCTTCGGGAATGGCCGCGCAATTCACGGTCACCATGGGCTTGCTGGACAGGTCGCTTAACTCGTGGATCATGCGCGCCAGCAATTCCTTGCCCGTGCCCGTTTCGCCCGTGATCAGGATGCTCAAATTCGAGCGGGCGCAACTGCGGGCCAACTCGCGCACCTGCTGAATCGTGCTGCTGCTGCCGATGATCGGGCTGAACGAGGACACCCCGGCGATCAGCCGCACGTTCTCGCGCTCCAACTGCTCCAAACGCTCGACGACCGTGAAATAGGGCGCCGCCGCGTTGGCAATAGACAACAACAGGTCGAGGTCGTGCTCTTCGTAGCGGGGCCTGTAGGCGTCCCCCTCGAGCACCATGACTCCCTTCATCTCTCGCGCCGCCGCAATGGGCGCGAACATACTAGCGGGGGTATATTTCTTTTCAGGATGCGTGTGCAGCACGGGCTGCCGCAGACGCAGCACCTCCCGAACACGTTTCGGCAGTTCTTTCTCTGCTTTGAACTCTTCCATGGCCGAAGGCGGGAAAATGTCGAGGCGATCTTCCGCTTCTTGCCAGCAGCACACCCACAGGCGCGCTGGGCGAAAGCGCTCGCTCAAGCGTTGGAGCAGGATTGTAATCAGACCGTCCACCGTGCTTGCGCGGCTCAGTTCCCGCCCAACGTTAAACACCTCGGCCAGGTCTTCAATGGTATGGGGCGTTCCCTGGAGTCCCCCGCCGCCGTCGCTCCCCATTTGGACGGTGTCGCCCACACGGACCCGGCTCGTCGCCGGCTCCTCGACCATCTCCGCAGGGTGCAGGGACGCCCCGCCGTCGAACTGGCAGAGCAGGAACAAGGAGGTCCCTACGGCGATCTCGTCTCCCGGCCGCAGCATGACTTTCCGCTTGGGGCGGCCGTTGATGAGGGTGGAATTGCTGCTCCCGAGGTCCTGGAGGACGACATCGTCACCCTCAATCTCAATCGTGCAGTGGCGGCGCGACACGGTGACGTCGTTCAGCGCCACATCGCAAGCGGGATCGCGGCCAATCGTAAGCTGGCCCGTTAGCGGCCACACTACACCTTTGGCAGCGCCGGCTTTCCCGGCGAGGACATACTTCATGGGGGTTGTTCTCTTCCGCAATAGAACCCGTCGCGGCAGGCGCCAGCCCCCTTGGACCCTGCCCGAACCAGACACTTCCTAAAGGATAGACATGTATGCGGCAAAATGCAACGATACGAAATGTCTTTTAACGTGGGGTTGCCCTACAATGGGCCAGGCGTCTCAAACAGTGTCCGCACAACGAGGGGGAGGAAATCCGATGAACCGACATATGCTTGCCTGCGGCGTGGTCTTGCTTGCCATCGCGGCAGTGTTTCTTGGTTGCGCGACGATTGAACGAGCTGAGGTGACACAGACCATGGTGAAGACCACGCCAGCGACCCCGGGGGATTGGTTGCTGCTCCCCGCCCCGCGGGAAATGGAGATCGCCGGAACAATACCGCGAGGGCATATCAGGGCCAGTGTTGCGGCCATAAATGAACTTCCCTGTGGATTGAGTGTGGCCCTCAGTGCTTGGATGGACCTCAACAGGGAAGAACTTACACCTCACTTGCCCCTGCTCACGCTGGAAGCGTCGATTGACCCGCTCAGAGTTCCGCAAGCCCAAGGGTACGAACTATCCATCATCGCGCCGGACGCGCAGGGACAAGGCGGCGCAGTTTCCGTGCTGGCCCATGACGAGCCGGGCCTGTTCTACGCGGCGCAAACCTCAAAACAAATTGTCGCATTGGCACTAGAGTCCGGCGCCCTTCCCATCTGCCACATTCGTGACTGGCCGGACTTCCCCCACCGCGGCATCATGCTGGACATCGCCCGGGACAAGGTGCCGGAGATGAAGACGCTCTTTGAATTGGTGGACCTCTGCGCGTCCTGGAAATGCAACCAAATCCAGCTTTATACGGAGCACACTTTCGCCTACAAGGGCCATCATGTCGTGTGGCAAGATGCCTCGCCGATGACCGCCGAACAGGTCCGCGCACTCGATCAGTACTGCAAAGACCGCTACATCGAGTTGGTCCCCAACCAGAACTCTTTTGGGCACATGGGGCGCTGGCTGCAACACCCCGAGTATGCTGACCTGGCCGAAACGCCCGGCGGTTCCGATTTGTGTCCTATAGATCCTGGGTCCCTTGAACTCCTGCGCGGCATGTACAGCTTCATGCTCCCGAATTTCTCCAGCGCCCAATTCAATGTTGGCTGCGATGAAACCTGGAGTCTCGGCAAGGGCCGCAGCAAGGCGGACACGGACGCGCGCGGTGTTGGCCGCGTGTACCTCGAGTTTCTCCTGAAGATCCGCGGGCTGGTCCAGGAGAACGGCAAGACCATGCAATTTTGGGCCGATATCATCAACAACCACCCCGAATTGATCCCAGAATTGCCAAAGGATGTCGTGGCCATGGAATGGGGCTATGAGGCCAATCACCCCTTCGCTGAACACGCGCAACGGTTCCAGGAGAACGGCGTCCGCTTCTATGTCGTCCCCGGTACGTCGTCTTGGAATTCGCTCTTGGGCCGCACCGAAAATGCCCTGGGCAATTTGCGCAATGCCGCCGAAAACGGCATCCAATTCGGCGGCGAGGGATTCCTGGTCACCGACTGGGGGGACGGCGGCCACTGGCAATTTCTGCCGGTATCGCTGTTGCCCTTCGCCTATGGCGCGGGCGTGAGCTGGTGCTATGAGACCAACAAAGATGCGGACGCGGCAGCAGTGGCCAGCCGCTACGCTTTCCAGGATTCCGCCGGAATTATGGGCCAGATCGCCTACGATCTCGGCAACGCCTACAAGCGCACCGGCGGCGAGTACGGCAACAGCACCACCTTCTACCGCCTGCTGCAACATGCGGTGGAAAAGCCACTCGGTGAAGCGGGGCTGGGAGACCTCAAACCGGAAGATCTCGAAGCCACGGTTTCCTATCTCGACGACACCTTGGCCCGGCTCGATCAGACGCAAATGCAGCGCCCCGACGCGGAACTCATCAAAGCGGAATTCCGCATGAACGCCACCATGGCCAAGCTCGCCTGCCGCCTCGGCGCCGCACGCCTGCGCGCCGGCGGCGTGGCCAGCTCCGCGTTGCCCAAAGATGTCCGCGCGCCACTCGCCGCGGAATTAGGCGCCCTGCTCGACGACTACCGCCAACTCTGGCTCGCCCGCAACCGCTCCGGCGGCCTCAAGGACAGCG
>JACPGD010000275.1 GCA_016182645.1 Candidatus Hydrogenedentota bacterium
GCCACGCTGTTCAATGCCCACTTTGATCCGAATCGCGAGTTGGGCCTTTGCCAAGGCCAGTTCGGGATGGGGCAGCCCCAGATCAGCGTAAACATTGCCGCTGCCCTCGGTGATGCGGGGTTCGTTCTTCATGTGTCTTTATCCTTCATACCGCCGCAGGGCGGAATAGTCTTCGGCGGCCCACTTGAGCCGCTCTTTAATCAAATCGATATCATGCTTTGGAGTCGCAATACCGTGTTTAGACCTCTTCTGAAACGCGTGAAGCACGTAAACGGCGCCTGCGAACCGTACCGTGTAAACGGCGCGGTACGTATTGCCTCGGTGGTCCTCGACGACTTCAAGGACCGTCGCGCTCCCGAAGCCCTTCAACGGCTTTGCCTGGTCATGCTTCTTGCCCTCGCAGGCTAAGGCAAGGGCAAAGGCAACTGTCTCGCGAACGGCCTCAGGAAAACGGAACAGGTCCTTTTGCGATCTTCCGGCGTAGCGGATTGGCCTGACTTCGCGTGGATTATCCATACGCCATTATGCCAGATTTGGCGTAACAACTCCAAACACGTCGCCCACAAATTCTCGCCGCTTCTCCCTATGCTATACTCTCCCCATGGTATTCGGTTCTCCCACGTTTTGGCGGTTCTTGCGCTATGCCCGCCGCTACAAACGCTACATTATTGGTTCGATCATTTGCGGCGTGTTGAAATTCTCGCTCGCGCTGATGCTTCCCTACGCCTTAGGGAAGGTCCTCGACAACATCATCCTCGACGACATCGCTTTTGAGTAGCGGATTTCGCGCCTGCTGATCCTGCTCGGGCTCCTGATGGCGGTCTATGTCATTCGCATTCCCATCACCTATTTCCGTACGTATTTCGCGGAGTTGGCGGGCAACCGCACCATCTTCGACGTACGCGAAGAGTTGTACCAGCACGTGCTGCGTCTCAGCCTCGATTACCACGCGAAGCAGCGCACCGGCGCGACAACGTCGCGGCTCATCAACGATGTCAACACCGCCCAAGGCATTCTCGACCGCGGCGTCATGTCCATACTCGTCGATATCATCTTCCTGACCGGCGTCGTCCTTTATCTCGTCGCTTTTGACTGGCGCCTCGCCGCCGCCAGCCTCTTCACGCTGCCGCTCTATGCCGCGGCCTTTGGCGTGTTGAACCCGAAGCTGCGCGTGGTCTCGCGCGAAGTGCAGGCCGAAATGGGGCAGATGTCCGGCGAGGTCAACGAGAAGCTCACGGGCCTGCCGGTCGTCCTGGCTTTCGTCGGCGAACGCTTCGAGCGCCTGCGGTTCTTCCGGCAGCACCGCAAGTATTTCGACACCGTGATGCACCGTGTCCGCCTCAATGCCGTCCTGGTGACCGTGGGCGAATTCCTCAACATGCTCGGGCCGATGATCGTGATTTGCTACGGCGGCTACCGCGTGATTCAAGGCCACCTGAGCGAGGGAAACCTGGTCATTTTCTACGGATTTCTGTCGCACCTGTATCTGCCCACGCGGCGCCTGGCCGATGCGAGCGCCGCGGTGCAAATGCAACTCGCCGGCATGGACCGCGTCTTCGAGATGCTTGATGTCGCGCCACAGATCCAGGACGCGCCCACTGCCCACCGGCTCGACGCTTGCCGCGGCCTCATCGAATTCGAGGACGTGCACTTCTCCTACCTGCCCCGGCAGCCGGTGCTCGAAGGGATCACGCTCCGCGTGCGGCCCGGGCAGGCCGTGGCCATTGTCGGCCCGAGCGGCGGCGGCAAAAGCACGCTCATTAAGCTCGTCCCGCGCTTTTACGATGCCACTCGCGGCGCGGTGCGCATCGATGGCCACGACGTGCGGGCGTTGACTCAGCAATCGCTGCGTTCGCACATCGGCATGGTGATGCAAGACCCGATCCTCTTCAACGGCACAGTACGCGAGAACATTCTGTACGGCCGCCGTAACGCCACCGAAGAAGAGATGCTCGAAGCGGCGCGCATGGCGCACGTGGATGAATTCATCAGCTACCTTCCGGAGGGGTTCGACACGATCATCGGCGAACGCGGCGTCACCCTGAGCGGCGGCCAGAAACAGCGCGTAAGCATCGCGCGCGCCTTCCTGCGCGATCCGCGCATCCTGATCCTGGACGAGGCCACCTCGAACCTCGACTCCCACGCCGAGAGCATTATCCAGGACGCGCTCGCGCGCCTGATGGAAGGGCGGACAACGCTCGTCATTGCCCACCGCCTCTCCACGATTATCGGTTGCGACCACGTCGTCGTGATTGATCAAGGCCAAATTGTCCAGGAAGGCACCCATGACGAACTGGTCAACGCCCCCGGTCTCTACCGCATGTTGTGCGAGGACCAGTTTGGCGTGGTGCAATTGGAAGACATTACAGGCTGATTTTCATGGGTCCTTTTGCACTTCTGCCGGGTGTTCCGTTAGACTGCAACAAGTATTGCAAGATAATACCGATTCGGACGGATCGGACTGATTCATTCATGTTTTTCATCGGCACGGCGGGCGCATTCGTTCAGCCGGGCCTGGCCGGCCCAAGTACAGGTGGGTGTATGTCTCTCAGTGCGGATGAACTCCGTTCCATCTACCGCAAAACGGTCATTGTCCGAAAGCCGACCTACGGCATCATCAGCGGCTACCATGAACTGCCCTATGTTTGTCTCGGCACGGCCATCGAGCCGGGTTATTCGGCCACGCGCGTCAAAGGCAAGATCCAGGTCTCGCCGCGTTTTGTCATTCGTCCCAGCCAGTATTTGCCCAAGTATGAAGAGATATTTGGCGAAAACAACGTGGATGTGGAACTGAACGGCCGCATCTTCGGGTTCCTCGGTTTTCCCAACCGCCCGGTCGAGTGCACTTCCGAGCGTCTCGAACTCAGACACTTGCACGAGTCCGTGGACCACGCCCTGTCCGAGAGCCTCGACGAACTGGAGCGCCGCGAAGACATCACGACCGGCGTCTTTATCACGCCGAACAGCCGCTACTACCCCGTGTCCGTCGAGCGGTTCATTGCCAGCATCCTGGAAGATGAATTCTCTACGTAAGAAGAACCGGGCGCTACCCGGGCCTGCCGATGAGGAGATCGTTATGAAAAGCGCGTATGAACTGGCGATGGAGCGCCTGGAAAAGACATCGGGGCCCACGCGCAAGCTGAGCGACGCCCAAAAACAGGCCATCGCGGCCATCGACCAGAAGTGCGAAGCGAAGCTGGCCGAAGTGCGCCTCAGCTTTGATGCCAAGATCAACAGCGCCAAGACGGTGGACGAATTGAACGCGGCGCGCGCGGAATTGGCGGTGGAAGTGCAGCGCCTCGAGGACAAGCGCGAGCAGGAGAAAAACGGGGTCTGGGCACAATCACAAGACGAGCGCTAGCACCTTGGGCGCGCACACCGCGGGGAACATAGAAGAAGCAGGCCACGCCAGGCGCAGCCGGTCCACCTGGCGGCGCTGGCGCGGGTGGCTCTTGCTGGCCGCCGCGTTCACAATCTTCCTCGCCCTGGGGTCGCTTGATCAACGACTGAAAAAAGCGCCCTACGGCGGCTTTTGTCCCCCCGATCCGGACTGGAGCTTCGCCGCGGCCGATCTGCCGCAATTCTGGGCGCGGCTCAGTGCCACGGCGCCGCTCGAGCATTCACGGGATGCGCTGCGCCCGTACACCGGCGAGTTCCAACTGCGTGTGCGTCTCGCCAC
>JACPGD010000276.1 GCA_016182645.1 Candidatus Hydrogenedentota bacterium
GGCAGGTTTGGACAATGACGCGCTGGTTACGCGTCACAAATCAAGGAAGATGGAGTATAGTAATCAAGAGGCAGGTTTCTCTCGGCCCAAAAGAGAAAGGTGCTGAATAAAAGCTTGAATTGCACGCGGTTTTCTGCTAAAAGGTTACAACTCATCGGGAAAAGGGTGATTTTCTCGAAAGGTTGGGCAGACTGGAGCAGCGCGGGTGGGAATTATCGAGCGCCATTCAGGCCATCTTCTTGGGTCTAATCAGGGAGTGTCGTCAAGAGTTTTGCAGCCATGGACAATCGAATCAACAAAGCGGAACAGCGCGAAATAGAGCGGCATAAGTGGATCATGTCGGAAGCGTATGGGGCCGATGTAGGCATCGAGCGGGCCACCGAGGATTGGCTCACCCATTGCGCTGAAGAGTGGCGGCGCAGTCGCCAGGCCCACATGCTCGAAATGCAGCGCCACGAAATCGAACGGTACAAGTGGATTGAATCAGAGAAGGCGCAGCGTGACCTCGGGCGTGATGCGGCGCTGGACTGGATCAAAAAATACGCCGCCAGATGGCGTGATTGGTACGAGGCTGAATACGGGGGGAACGAGGGGGAATTCCATCGTGTGGAAAGCCCGAGTTGCTCGACCGCCTGAATCCAACCTTGGTTCCGTTGAGAGTTTTATCTGTCATTATCTGCGCCCCTCATCAGGGCGCTTTTTCATTTCCCCTATAGGTGAATTCGGCATCAAGGATTTGTAAATGGCGGAGTCTCCTGCTGACAGCCTGCCGAACCCCTTCGAGCCACTACTCGACCGCTTTCTGGAATCCGCCGTCTTCGAGGCGGGATTTGCCGACCAGACCCTCGCGGCCTATGCGAGCGACTTGCGCCACTACCTGGGATACCTGCACGAAGCGGGGTTCCCCACTCTGGATACGTTGCAGCGGGACGATCTTGTGGAGTATCTCGCTTTCCTCGAAGAGGAGGGGTTGGGCGCGCGCTCGATCGCCCGGCGCCTCAGCGCCCTGCACCGCTTCCACCGCTTCTTGCAGGATGAAGCGCTGTGTGCGACCAATCCGGCCGATAGTGTGAGTGCTCCGAAACTCCCGCGTGGGCTGCCGCATGTCCTTTCGCTGGAAGAAGTTGAGCGGCTTCTCAAGGCGCCCGAAGCGGCGGAAAAAGAAGCGGCGCGCGACACCGCCATTCTGGAGTTATTCTATTCGTGCGGCCTGCGCGTCTCCGAGTTGGCCCGATTGCCGTTGCGTGATGTCCACCTTGAAGAATCCTCCGTGCGCGTGCGGGGAAAGGGGAACAAAGTCCGAATCGTCCCCCTGGGCCGGCGGGCCATCGAGCGGCTGGCCTCGTGGCTCAGCGTGCGAACCGAATGGTCGCTCGGGGGGCAGACCCTGTTCGTAAGTGGACGCGGCAAACGGCTTAGCCGGACAGCCGTCTGGAAGATCGTCAAGAAATACGCCGCGGCCGCCAACATCACCCAAAACGTCACCCCCCACATGCTCCGCCACTCCTTTGCCACCCACCTCCTGAATCATGGTGCGGACTTGCGGGCTGTCCAGGAAATGCTCGGGCACGCCGATATCTCAACGACCCAGATCTATACGCACGTCAGCATCGAGCGCCTAAGCAAAGCGCACCACGAGTATCACCCGCGCGCTTAAGCCAATATGAAGCAGGAACGGGAGCGGCTGTCAACGCTGGCTTTGACCGGATCCTGTCGATCTTACCAATGTCCTACGGGGAAGTGGACGCTGCTGAAGCACGTAGTGCCGCGGTGGGCTGGCTCAGTTCGTCGATGATGCGGCCATGGGAGTCAATCGCCCGATAGGAAATGCCCTCGGTGCTGACATCCACCACCCAGAAGTGGGGCGTGTTCGAGGACTTCTCGATGTACCAGGGCGTGGGCGTGGTCACGGGCCGGGGTTTGACACCGAAACAGCCATCGCCGAGATAGAGGGCGCCTTCTTCCGACACCTCTCCCCCACGCAGCGGCTTCGTGCGCTTGAAGGCGTGGTCGTGGTGCTCGAAGGCAGCCGTGAGTTTATGGGCGTCGAAGAGCGGCAGCCAGTGCTCGCGGCTGGCCGTCGAGAGGTCGTTATCGAAATCACGGACACTCGGATAGAGCGGCACGTGGTAGGCAGCAAACTTGACGGGATAGCCGTCATAGGTTTCCGATTGCTCCGCCAGCCAGGCCGTTTGCGCGCCGCCTTGCGGCACGAGATGGCCGGAGTCGAGCACCATCAGCAGCATGTTCGCGCCGAAGGTCCGGGTGAAGTAAGAACTGCCGCCCTGGGAAAAATAGCCCAGGTAGAAGGGCGCGCGCGCTTCCGGGGGATCAAGGACGGCAGGGACACCAGGGACTTCAGGCACCGCCGCGCCCGCACGACGATTGGCTGTGGGGGCAGCCGCAGTTGTTGTCGCTTCGGCAATGCCAGGGGAGTCTTCCAGGGCGTCGTCTGGAGCGTTGTCAGTGACTTCATGATTGCCGATGGCCAGCACCAGCGGGACGATGGTCTTATCATCGTTGACCATGATCCGCGACCAGCGCTTGAGCCAGATGTCCCAGAGGAAATAGCTGTCGAGGTCGCCGTTGTCGTAGGCGATGTCGCCGCCGATGATTGCGAACATAGGCTGCTGCTTGGCTGCCTGTTTCAGCAGGAGTTTTTCGCGCGGCAGCACGCTCATGTCGCCGCCGGCGATGAATCGGAGGGGCGCATCGTCGCCGGGAATGGTGCGAAATCTCTTTTCCGGAGCGAAGCCATTGCGCAGGTCGCCGGCAATGAAGTAATAGGCGGTGGCGGGCTGCAAGCCGCTCAGTTCCACTGTGTTGATGTAGCGGCCGCCAGGGAGGCCGGGGATTTGGTGGGCACTTCCCGCGGCGCGGTAGCGATAGGCGCTGAGCAACCCGTCGCGGGACTCGGTGTCATAAAAGACCGTGCTCGCAACCGGGGCGTCCGGTGTGTGGTAATTCACCGTCATCGTGGTGCTCGTATCGCCCTGCCAGGTGAGGTAGACGGGATAGACGTTGGTGGCGCAGCCGGCAAAGAACACGAGCAGACACAGGGTCAGAACACCTATAGGCCGTGGTTTCATCCGGCGACTCCAAGAAAAGGGACCAAAAGGACTGAAAAGACCAAAACGACAGAAGTGGTTATTCTTATAACACAACGGGACACGGTGATTAGAGTACCTCCTGCACGTGGCGCAGGGCGCGGCGTTGTGCGTCGTAGGGCGGCAGCGTGCGCAGGCGGGGGTCGTCTACCGGGCCGCCGACGGTGAAGTGGTACATGGATTGAAAGGAGCGGTCCCTGATTCCAAAGAGGTGGTGCACCACGTCGTCGAAATAGCAGCCCATGCCGGTGGCCCGCACGCCCGCTGCTTCCGCCTCGAGGTAGAGCACCTGGCCAATCATCCCGGCTTCCCAGAAGAGCCGCGGGTAGAGCCAAGCGCCGGTCTGTTTCAGGGGCGCTTCAAACTTCGCCAACATACCCAGGCTGAACGCGCCGTCGCCGGCGATGTCCTGGTGGCAACTCGCATCTGCCGCGGCCTCTCGACAATCGACGGGATGCAGGAGAAACAGCGGCAGCCCCTCGCAGTCCGGCGCGGCCTGCCAAGTGAAGTGAGGATGCATGGACGCGCGCAGCTCTCCGGCATGATCCGGGTTACGCTGCAGACAGTAGAGACCCGGAAGCAACCCGTCAACGCGATGGACAAATAGTCCCAGATCAATGTGCGGCGGGCGGCCCAATCCATACCAAGGTGGCGCGTTCGCGGGCATAACGCGGCGGAGCATGCCGCAAAATGCGGCGGCGGAAATCGAGGTGACGCCGTCCATGTCGACGGCACTACGGCGCTGCTGAAAAATCTGATAGGCTGTTGGACCTCTCGTAGACGCGATCTCCTCGTCGCGTTTCCCGAGATGCGACGGGGACACCGCGTCTCCGGGTGTACGCGGCTTGCCGCAGGCTGCGGCCACAGCGTCAATGATATCCCAGGGGACGTGATCCGCGCTGAGAGGGTTTGCACGGCCATTCCAGGGGCCGGTCAAGGTATCGTGGATCCCACCCTCAAGCTTGATCGCTTGAGGGGGCCACCCGGGGTGTTCGGTGTGGGGAAACACGGCGGCGAGGAATTCCGGGGTTTCGCGTTCGACGCCGGCGTAGTCCTCGGCGCGGTCTAAGCCAAGCAGGGCGGCGATATCCCCAGAGGCGAGCCCGTCCAATTCGACGAGACGCCAACCTTGGGCAGCCGCTGAAAGACTCAGTGCGGCGAAGGCGTGGCCGGCGTCCTGGTTGCAATAGCGGTAGGCGCGCTCGCCATATTTCCAGGCTTCGCGCCAGTGGATGGAAATGAGTCCGGTAAAGAAGGTCCCTGAGGGAAAACCGCCGCTGAGCGCCGCCCATTGTTCCTGCGAGAACGCGTGCCGCAACTCGAGGCCATGCTCACGCGGCGCATAGTGGTAGACACCGGCCGGGAGGTCCTCTCCCCCACCCTGAATGAGGTACCCTTCGCTGGGGTGGAGATTGCCGCTGGAGGGATTGCAGCGAAGCTCCCAGCGGTTGCCGTGATATTCCTTCGAGGCGGAGAGGCCCAGCGCATTGAGCAGAAAGGCGCTCAAGGTGTGGGGCTGCACAGGCCGCGAGGCAATCGCCTCCGGCAGGTAGAGTTGGTCATAGGCGGGAGAATCCGCGGGATCGGGGAATGGCAGCAGGAAGAGCGGCGCGCCCTCGTAGCGGCGGAAGGGATTGGGCTGGTTGGCCCAATCCATATACCCTAGCGAGCGCGCGTAGCGATGCGGGTGATGCTTGGTGTGCTCGTGATAGAAGAATGCGGTTTCGAGAGCGTCCATAGTAGGATTGCCAGCCTCACTCATACCGTCTCGCCGATCTGAATAGTAGCAGGAATGAGAAGGGTGGAGAACCGCACTGGCCGGCATGACCACGGCCTCGAACCTGACAATGACTGGAGGGACTCCATGGAGATGAAGGAGCGCGAGACAGTGCGATGACGTGGATGCTGGCGGCTGTACTGGGCTATGTCGTGCTCCAACTCATCGTGGGTGCGCTGGCTTCGTTTCGCACGCGAAACGAGGACGAATACCTGCTGGCGGGGCGGCGGCTGGGCTTTCCAATGATCGTAATGACCGTTTTCGCCACCTGGTTCGGGGCGGAAACGTGCATTGGCGCGTCCGGCGCCCTCTACGCGGAAGGGCTGTCCGGCAGCCGCGCCGACCCGTTTGGCTATGCGCTGTGCATTTTCGTGATGGGCATTTTCTTTGCCACTGTCCTCTGGCGGCGCAAGCTGACCACCATCGCGGACGTGTTCCGCACGACATATGGTCCGGGCGTGGAAAAACTGGGCGTGCTGCTGATGGCCCCGACGTCAGTGCTTTGGGCCGCGGCCCAGATTCGCGCCTTCGGGCAGGTGCTTGCGGCCTCTTCCGACCTGAGCGTATCGGTGGCGATCACCGTCGCGGCCGTCGTTGTGATTGTTTATACGGTCATGGGCGGCCTGCTTGCGGACGCAGTGACCGATTTCCTCCAGGGTATCGTTCTGGTGATAGGCTTGGCGGTCCTTTGTGGCGCGCTGCTGTTCACGCCTATCGACGGCGAGAGTCTTCGCGTGGCGCTGGCGCCGGAGCGGCTCAGTTTTTGGGCCGAGGGCGAGCCTTTGTGGGCGCGCTTGGAAGCGTGGACCATCCCCATTATCGGCTCATTGTTTGCCCAGGAACTCGTGTCGCGCATTCTGGCCGCGAAGACTCCGCGCGTTGCGCGCAGCGGCGCTCTAACCGCGGGCACGGTCTACTTGCTGGTCGGGTTAATGCCCGTAACGTTGGGTCTGCTCGGTCCCGCGCTGGCGCCGGGCTTGGAAGATCCCGAGCAATTGCTGCCCACGCTCGCACAGCACCTTTTGCATCCGGTGCTCTACGTCGTCTTTGCGGGCGGACTGATCTCGGCCATTTTGTCGACGGTGGACAGCACGCTGCTTGCGGCGGCCGCGTTGACCTCGCACAACTTCGTGATTCCTGTGCTGCGTGTCGAAGATGAACGCCACAAAGTCCGCGTCGCGCGCATTTTCGTGGTCATTTTCGGTCTTGTGGCCTACCTGATGGCGCAATATGCCGAGGGCGTGTACGCGCTGGTGGAGGAAGCATCGGCATTCGGCAGCGCGGGACTCTTTGTGGTGATTCTGTTCGCGCTGGCCACGCGCCTGGGCGGCGCGCGCAGCGCCGCGGCCAGCCTGGTGTGCGGCGTGGCGGCCTACGTGTACTTTGGCTATCTGGCCGGGTCTGCGTATCCATTTCTGATTTCCTTGGCCTCTTCCGCGGCGGCGTACCTCTTCACGAGCTTTTTTGACGCGCGAGCGGCAGTGCCCAGCGTGGAATCGCCACGGGATGAGGGCCAGCGGGAAGACCAGGGGCGATAGGGAAAACGTGGAGAGCGGGAACGAGAGGGCGAAAAGCCAGCACGGTTGTCCCTGTTGCAATTAACGCCAGAGATTGCCCAGATACACCGGTCCCTCCCGAAACCCGAGGGAGATTCGCTGCGCGAGTTGTTCGCCAAAGTCTGGGTACATGCTCAGCGTGTGCAGCCTCTCGGCCGGCTGGAACGCCACCTCGACCACGCGCGGGTCTGTTCCAACCTGCGGTTCTCCCCCCGTAATCTCTGCCAAAAAACAGAGGTGCAGGAGGTGACGGTGTCCGTCCGGCGCGATGGTATCGTTGGCCAGCACGAGATCGCCCACGGCAATCTCGACTCCCACCTCTTCGCGCAGTTCACGGATCAGTGCGTCCTGTAAGGTCTCTCCATGATCCACGCCCCCGCCGGGCAACAGCCAGTATGACTTACCCTCCTTTTCGTGGCGGACCATGAGTATTTGATTGTCGCGGACGATGATGGCGGCCACGCGGACGCGCGGGGCGGCTGAGTGCGAAGTACTCATGTTTTCTCCAGTGAATCCTGTAACGACGGCGATCATACCGTAGCGGCCGTGCCGGCCGCCTGTTGACGCGAAGACTAAAAAGGCTTAAAGTCATGATGCGTGGGTGTGGTGACCCAAGCACCGGTTGATTCTCTGGCGCTGTAAATCTTGGCGAGGTGAACCATGTTTCGATTTGGCAAGGCTTGTGCCTTTTGTCTGCTAACCGTGGCCGCACTGGCCTTCCCGGCGCTTGAGGCGGCGGCGGCGGACTTCGTGGTGAACACGCAGAACGACGACGCGGACACGAATCCCGGCGACGGGACCGCGATTACGGCGGGCGGTTTCACCTCGTTGCGCGCGGCGATCGAAGAAGTCAATGCCCTCGCGGGGGCCGACACCATCACCTTTAGCGTCGGTGGATTCATCGCGCCCAACACCACGTTTGAATTGACGGACACGACGGGAGGCACCAGTATAGACGCCGACGGAGACATCAATATTTTTGCCAATACCCTTCCGGGGGGCGCGCCCATTTTCGATCTGCAAAGCGACGGAAACACCATTGCGAACATTGACTTCATGGCTGGTCTGTCCCACGGCATGGTGATCCAGGGGAACAACAACACCGTGCGTGGATGCAGAATTGGCACAGACAACGTCAATGCCTTTGGAAACGGCGGCGCCGGCATCCTCATTCAAGACGGCGAAAACAATGTCATCGGCGGCGCTTCCCCGGAGGACGCCAACATCATCGGGGGGAACACCGGGGCGGGCATTCAAGTCACGGGCGGCGGCGCCAGGAATAACAGCATCATAGGCAATCTGATCGGGGTCACGACGGGCAATGTCCCGGTGGCCAATGTCATCGGGATCATTCTCGACGCGGGCGCCTTTGAGAATACCATCGGCGGCGCCACTGCCGCCGAGCGAAACATCATCTCCGGCAACACCGGCCAGGGCATTCTGATTACGGGCGCGGGCACGAACGGAAACCTGGTGCAAGGGTGTTACATCGGGCCGGGCTCGAACGGCGTGCTCGACCGGGGAAACGGCTTGGATGGCATCCTGATCAATGACAGCGCGTCGAACAACGACATTGGCGCGGGCACGCCGGGTTCTGGAAACCTGATTTCCGGCAACAACGGCAATGGGGTGCAAATCGGCGGTGCCGGCACCGACGGCAACGACGTGCGCGGCAATTTCATCGGCACGAACGATGACGGGACGAACGAGTTGCCGAACACCGGACATGGAATCCTCATCACGGAAGGTGCGGCGGGATCGACCATCGGCGGGACCACGGCGGACACGCGCAACATCATCTCGGGCAACGGCAATTGCGGGGTCTTCGTGGACGTGGGCGGCACGAACCTCGTCACGATGCTTGGCAACTACATTGGGTTGAGCGCCGGGGGCGACGCTATTGTCGCCAACTCGAGCAACGGGATCGTGGTGACCGGAGGCGCGTCCGACATCGTCATCGGCGGCAGCTTTGCGGGCGCGGGCAATGTGGTCAGCGGCAACGCGGCCAATGGCATCGTCCTCTCCGGATCGGCGACAGCAAACGTGACGGTGGCCGGAAATCTAATCGGGCTGGATCCGCTGGGATCATCGCCATTGGGCAATACCAGCAATGGGATCGTGATTGAGGACAGTGCTTCCGGCATGATCGTTACGGACCGCAATGTGATTTCCGGGAACGGCCAAGCCGGCATCCGGCTCGAAGACGCCATTTCCAACACCATTTCCAACAATTTCATCGGGACGGATCTAACTGGCGAAGGTAATTTCCCGAACGGCCTGCAAGGCGTCTTCCTCTTGAACTCTTCGGATAACCTGATTGGCGGGGGTGGTTTTGGTGAAGGCAATCTCATTGTCGGAAACGCCGCTGAGGGCATTGCCATTGATGGCGCGAGCAGCCTCCGGAACAGCATCCGGCGCAACGCTGTTTTCGGCAATAGCGGTACGAACATCCTATTGAGCAATGGGGCCAATGGCGGCATCGCCCCACCGGTGATTTCCGGCACCAATCCCGTGGCGGGCACCACGCTGGCCAACAGCACTGTGGACCTCTTTGCTTCCTCGTCCTTCATCGGCGCCAAAGCCCTCGAAGCCAATTTGCCCCTGATTACCACCGTGCAATCGGACGGCGCGGGCAACTTCGCCGCCGGGCTCGTCCTGCAGCAGTATGCGGGAGGCACACTCGCGGCCACGGTCACGGATGCCGACGGCAACACCTCTGCCTTCAGCATTCCCATAGATATCACCGCGGGCGTCGCGGACACCGATGGGGACGGGCTGGGCGACGATACGGAAGCCGCGTTGGGGACGAACCCGCTCCTCGCCGATACGGACGGCGACGGGATGGCGGATGATTTCGAGGTGCGCTTCATTCCCGCGCTGGACCCGCTCAACCTGGAGGATGCCGCCCTCGATTTCGATGAAGACGGCATCATCAACTTGCGCGAATCACTGCGCAACAGCGATCCCACCGATCCCAGCAGTCCGGACAAAGTGTTCTTTGTCTCGACGGTGGGATTGGACGTGCCGGAATTTGGTGGACTGGGTTCAGCCTGGCGGACCATCAATTACGCGCTTCAACAGACCGCCGGCCTGGCCGGCCCCGTGCGCATTTTGTTGTTTGGTGGGACCTACGAGGAAGACGTCGCCCTGCGTCCGAA
>JACPGD010000277.1 GCA_016182645.1 Candidatus Hydrogenedentota bacterium
TTGCCCCATGAATAGTTGATGATCAGGCGTCCCTCGAACTCGCAAAAGTCGATGTCGGAATTGTTGATATTCTTGGCGCCTTTGATTTTTTCGATCTGATCCGGCGTCAGGCTGGGATTGGCAATCTGCTTGTCTTCGTCCGACGCTTTCAGTACGGGGTTGAGCGGGCTGGGCTCCCATTGAATGAGATCTTTGGACCGCCCGCCGCGCTGATCATAACCGCCGTCACTCGACTCCAAGTAAAAATCATAAAAATATCCGTCAAGGGATCTCAGGCAATGCGGTGCGGTGTAGCGGTCCTTCGCATAATTGCATTCGGGCGGCGTCAGCTCCCAGCTATGCAAGTCCTTCGAAGTTGCGAATCGCGCCGTGAATGCCGCCCCCGCGAACTCCTCCGGCTTGCCGATCTCGAACATGAGCACATAGCGATCGTCCGCCTTGCAGAGCGAGGTGTTGAAGATGCCGTAGCCGGGCAGGTTCAGCGCGTTCCAAGTCTCCCAGTGTTCCATGTCGCGGGAGACGAAGATGTCCACACGCTCGCCATCCCAGATGTTTGTGCCGGTAGCGATCAGCATGTCGTCGTCGGCCATGGCGCTGCCGAGGTGAAAGCCTTGGGCGAAGGGCGGACTGGCCGCACCGCTGGCGTGGTCAATGAAGCGGAAGTAGGAATCGCCCGTCTTGTTGTTCCAGTAGCCGGTCCGGACATACTCGAACCGATACACCCTGTTCTTGAAGACGATGGGGCAGGTCTCGACAAGGTCGAGATCTATCGTGCCCAGCTTCTTAATCACAGGTTTTATTCTTTTCTCCTCTGTACGCGCGGGCGCGGCAGAGATGGCCAGCGCGCCTGCCGTGACGATACCGAACTCTCTACGGGTCATGGGGAGGCCTCCGGGGTGGACGCACTGGGCGAATGACGATAAGCTTGTTGGGCTTCCACGGCATAGAAGAGGACGACTGCCGCGCTGAGCGCAACCAGGACGTGGCCTGCGGGATAGGTCAAGCGGGCCATGGTAATCGAGGCGACACATTGACCGGCCAGCGCGGCGATGAGCCCGTGCACGAGTGCCCGGTCCCAGGGGTCACGGAGTGTCCCTGCAATTCGCCAACTGCGCCAGAGGATACCGGCCATCCCGGCCAGGGCAAGGAACAGACCCACCGCGCCGCCTTTCATCAGGATGTACAGCCAGACGTTGTGCAAGCTCTGGTATTGCGTCGGACCGTAGGTGGATTGGCTGGTCTTGGCGACGTAGCCGACGCCCTCGAAGAAGCTGCCCAGCCCCGCGCCCGCCACAGGGTGTTGCTTAATGAGTTCCCAGGCGCCGAGCGTTTCGACCATGCGTGCCCGGAGCGAGACTTCCCACTCCTGCGGTTGGAGAGACGGCAGCCGGGCGCTGTTGGCCGCACCGTGGACGACGACCGCCACGAAGACACAGGCCATTACGAGGACGGTGAGGCGCTGCGCCCGAGGACGCATGCGCAGGAAAAGCACCGCGGCACACGCGACGGCCGCGCTGACATAGGCGGTCCGCATCATCGTTATCGCGATGGCCGCGGCCAGGAGGGCTGCCAGTCCAGCCAGTGCGAAGGCGCCTGCAACGCCGCACCGCTGGCGGCGCGAAACAGAACAGAGGGCGAGCGAGAAAAGAATGGGCAGTCCTACCTCGAACCACAAATGCGCACTCGGGCGAACGCTCAGGACCATGATCGAGCCGAATCGCCGCCGCACAAACTCACCCAAAAAGTTCTGCTGGCTGAGTGTAAAGTCTGTCCAGAGCGCCCACGCAAAATAGGCGAGCCCGGCCAGGGCGACTAAAACGGCCACGCCCAACAGGACAGTCACCAGTCTCCACACATCACCGCGGTCTCGCAGGGCCACGACGAATGCCGGAAACGCGAGCAGAAAGAGGGGATATCTCAGTTCTTCGACTATTTCGGCCGGCGGTTGGCCACGAAGAACACCTATGAGCGCGAGAAAACAGAAAGCACTCGCGTACAGTGCGTAGAAGAACAGCAGGGGATCGTGGGGAACGCTGATCTTTTGGATGGCGGCCTGCGAGCACGTCCACAGCAGCAAGAGGCCCAAAAGGAGTTCTCGCGGGTGCCACTCGACCCCGGCGAATCCCCAAACTTCCGGGCTGCGGTAGAGGTGCCCCGCAACGAGGAACGCCACGAACAATCCTGGGACAAGGCGGCGTGAAGACGCGGCCAGCAGGGCCGCGCACAGGACCGCACAAGCCAGGGCGAGTAACGCCAGCGGCGAGGCCTGGGCACTCAAAACGAATAAGGAGAGGACAAGGGCCGCCGGGAGGGCGGGCATGGAGAAGGAAAAGCGCCGCATCATCGCAGGCAACGTCATCCTGAAAGCTCCCTGTCGTTCCGAGCGGTCCCCTCGCGAGGCTATTGCGACAATCTGCCAAGGTCCATCTGGGTCTGAGCTGGTTGCCCGAATGCCGTGTTGGGCGGCTGGAAGAACCCGACAACAAAGTTATACGGCACCGGGTGTGCCTCGAAACGCCGCCGGAGAAGGACGTAGTCATCCGGCTTCCATTCCGATGTGGGTGGCACGGGATTGAAGTTCCAGTCAATGTAGCCCTGCCCCTTTTTCTCCTCGGGCAGGTACTGCGGATCAAGCGGCGCACCCTGAAAGTAAACGCGGTAATCCTTATCGATGGAGGCCGTGGTCTTGAACAACATGCGCATTTCGTACCAGCCTTCCTCCGCCTTGCCCACGCTCAGCTTTACGAGCGAAACGCTCTCGTTCATCACCAGGAAGGGTTGGTTCGGCCGTACCAATTCCTCGAAACGGGCAAGTGCATGCTGTTTCAAGTCCGCGGGAAGCTCCGCGAATTCGGGCGAGTGGACAAAGCCATGCAGGTCGAAGAGTGACAGCGAGTCAATATCTTCAGTCCGCGTGATTTGGATCAGCTCTCCTTCCGGCTTGCGCATCATCAGGCCGAAGGTCCGTTGCGGGACACGGCCAAACGCAGGGACTTCAAACCGGTCGAACAAGACGAAACCGTTTTCCTCGAAGAATTTCAGCCATTGTTGTTCTTTTGCTTCCTGCACCTGTTTCGGCTCGATAGCATAGACGATGTAGTCGGTAATGCCCAGGCGTGGGATCAGATGCTCGGGTTCCGCGCCCATGCCGACGCTTCTTAAGCGACGTTTGGGGATCTGTTCGGGCGGCAGATCCGGACGGAGGAAGGGATTCGGCCGCGGTGGTTCCCCTGCATCGCCGGCTTCGCTGGGCCAATAGTGGCGCTGATGAAGTTCCAGGCCGCGAAAATTCAGGCGTTGAAAATTGGCATAAGGCCCGGTGACGAACGGTTGCTGGAATTCCGCCCGCACCAGCGAGGCAAAAAGGCGGTCCACGTAGTTTTCCTTCACCGGGTGTCCCACCGGGGAAAAGGCATCGCTGATGATCATTTCATCTTTGAACACGACCAGGCCGGGATCCTGGAAAATGCCCTGGATGCCGGGGTCGGCGTTCATGGCCAAGTCGGCGCGGTGGACCCCGCACAACGTGACAAAGGAGAGATGCACATACTGGACGATCAGCAGAACCATGGTGATCCCGGCGAGCGTGCGGCGCAGCCAAAGGTGGGGAATGGAAAAGATGGCCGGTGCCGCAAACAGGACCAAGGCCGGGACAGCGGGCAAGGCGTATCGGGGGTTGGAATATTTGATCGGGACCGTAAGCAACACCCAGGAACCCAGTAAACATAACAGCAGCACGAGGACCGTCGAATTTCGGAACTTGGGATTGCAGCAGGCGCAGAGGATGCCGGCAACGCTTAAGAGGAAGAGCGGCAAGAAAAGGCCGTTGTTGAGAAGATGTACGGGATAACGAATCCAGGGTACGCGAGGGTGAAGCAATTTTTCGGCAATCAGGGGATTGTCCGCGGCGGTTTGTCCCAGCGTCTGCAGCAGCAAGGGGAAGACGTTCTCCAGCCCGAGGCCCGAGCTCGCGGCTTGAAACTCATGAGGAGGTTCCGGGGCCGGCGGCGCCAGGGCGGAGGACTTGTCCAGCGCCTCAGGCGCGCGCGCCTCGTCCTCATTAAACCTTACGAGCGGCCCGCCTTGTCCTCCCTGGTGGCTTTCCACCCAGAAGTCATAATAAAAACCGATGTTCCGGTAGTACCAGGGCGCAAAGACGCCGATGCTCACGACCAGAGTCAAGACGCAGTGAAAGCACCACCGGCCCAGTGCTATTCGGCGCGCGGCGCCGTTCCCCGCGCGCAGTGCGAGCCAGAGTCCCCACAAGAGCGCAGTGCGAGCCAGAGTCCCCACAAGACGAGCGCCGCGCAGGGCGCCAGATAGAACAAGAAGGTCGTGGTCCGCGCCAGAATGCCCAGTCCATTCAGGATGGCGAAGATAAAAACCCAGAGCGTGTTGTGGAAATAGTCGGTCCTGAGGAGCGCATAAACCGCCCACACGACGATGGTCATGGAAAGGAAATCGGTCATGAACCAGCGTGAGGAACCATAGATAATCGGGGTGAAGCTGAAGACGAAGGTGGCGAAGAGGGCCTGCCACGGCCCCAGGAAGCGGCGCGCGATGAGATAACAGCCGGGCATGGCAAGCAGAAAGAGCCAGGTCACCGTAAGAGAGATGGTATCCAGACTATACCCGCGCACCAGAATCATCAGTGCGCCCAGCATATGCAGCAGCGGCGGATGGACGGGATTCCCGGGGCGCACGCTGGCCACATCAATCAGGAGCTTTAGCGGATTGTCCTGTTTGGGACGTTCGGTGAACGCGACGTAGTAGTCGCGCGCCGTTTGCATGTGGACTTCCTCGTCCGTGCGGACGGGGCGAATGTCGAGCGCCTGCCACCAGACGTTGGCCACGAGGTGGAACACCACCAGCGAAGCAAAGAGAAACCAGAAGACAACAGGCCTCCATTCGGAGAACGATTGCACGCCACCCTTGTTACTCGACCCGTCCGTCACGTGAAACTCCACCCCAATTGGCCCGCGTCCAAGAAACCTGCCCGCCCATCATAGCAAATTGAACCCACCCACGGCGCTCAAGTGGCGGGCATTGGGTCCCACGCGCTCCCCCTCCTGCCGTCATTCCCGCGCAGGGGTATGTCGATTTAATCCAGTTTCTTGGGTTGTGGTGCGGGCTTCCAGCCTGCAGACCCGGGCGCAGGCTGGAAGCCCGCACCACAAGTGCCAGACTTCTCGCCTGTTCCTGATTAAATCGACAGGCCCGCAGGCGGGAATCCAGTAGTTCCCGCTCGTTCCCAAACTGTGTTTGGGAACGCGCTTGTCGCCGAAGTTGTACTTCTCTTCGCACGCCCCTGCTCGCGAAGCTCAGCTTCTGGTGCAATCCCGTTCCCAAGTACAACTTGGGAACGAGCGGGACCGAAGTACAACTTAGGAACGAGCGGGAACTTGGGAACGAGCGGGAAAATGAGCGACACCGGTGGCTGCGCCACCGACCGCTGAATGGTTACCAATGATGTTCGCCTCATTGAACAAAGCCCCCCGGCACTTTATACTCCGGATTTTGCAGTAATAGACTCCTTGGGGCGGCCACATGTCAAAGCATTTGACCGGGAAAGCGGGGTCCTGGCGGACGCTCGCGCCCAATGCCACTGTGTTTGTGGCCAGCGCGGCAATCATGACACTCGAATTGGTGGCTGGCCGCCTGATCGCCGCCTATCTGGGGATGTCGCTCTATACCTGGACGACGATCATCGGCGTGATGATGGGTGGCATGGCCCTCGGCAATTACTTGGGAGGACGCCTTGCGGACCGCGCGCGCCTGTGGCCTGCGCTGGGCGCCGTCTTCTTGGCCGCGGCGCTGGGGACGCTCACACTGATCCCAGTGAACCATCTCTTGGGACACTGGCCGGTCTTCTGGCGCATCCTGTGGCCCGCGCGCATTTGCCTCCATGTTGCGCTCACGTTTCTGGGCCCCGCCGTCTTGCTGGGCATGATCACGCCTCTTGTGGCGCAGCTTGCATTGCAACTGCGTCCCGAGGCCGGCAAGGCCGTGGGCGGCGTCTTTGCGGCCGGAGTGCTCGGGAGTCTGGCCGGTACCTTCTTTACGGGGTACTACCTGCTCATGGTGCAAGGGGTCTCGGTCATTGTCGTGGAGACCGCTGTGGTTCTCGGATTGCTCGGGACGATTTGTTTGGCCGTGTCACGCGGCGCGCGGGGGAGGGCAGGTGCTCCAGTCCGCCTCCAGCCTGAGCGCCACGGACAAGAGCGTCCACCCTCCCCTGAAGATACCCATCGATGGCCGCCGCGCAAGATGCTTGGTCCCGGCGCGACGGTCTTCTTGTCCAACGCCGCATTCATGATGCTCGAATTGGCCGCGTCCCGTGCGCTTTCGCGTGAATTCGGCGCTTCGCTCTATACCTGGACGACCGTGATCGGGGTGGTGCTGGCGGGGATCAGCCTGGGGAATTACGTGGGCGGGCGCGTGGCGGATCATCTCGTTTCCAGGCGGGCGGTGGCGGCAGTTCTATTGTTGTCCTCCGTGACTACGTTGCTGGCGCCGAGCTGCGCTCAGGGCGTGCTTAACTTGTTCAGCCAGTATTTCACCCTGACAACACTCTCCTGGCCGGTCCAAATCGCCTTGTTCATGTCGGGGGCGTTTTTTCTGCCCAACCTGTTCATGGGCATGGTCAGCCCGATAGTCGCGAAACGTTGTCTTGACCGCGGCGTTTCCAGTGGCCGTGCCGTGGGTGATGTCTACGCCTGGGGCGCCGTGGGCGCTATCGCCGGCACGTTTCTCGCCGGTTACTTCCTCATTGATTTCCTGGGCGCATTGCCGCTCCTCGGCGTCACCGCCCTGCTCTTGGCCGGAGCGGCCGCTGTCTATGCGCCGCGCGCACCGTTTACGCTCGTCTGGCTGGCCCTGAGCATCCTCATAAACGCTTCGGCCTTCGTGCCGCAGCGGGCGGCCGCAACGGCCGCGGAATGGGCGGGGCTGCGAAGTGCCGCGGACCCACGCATCGTGTACGAGGACGAGAGCCAGTATTCCTACATCGCAGTGCTCAAGGAAGTGAACGCGCCGCAGGTCCGCGACTTGATGCTTGATCGGCTAGCCCACAGCAAAGTAGATCTCAACGATCCCACAGCGCTCAAGTACGAATACGAGTGGATTTATGAGGCGGTGGTGGACAAGTTCTACCCGGATTCCATGCCGCTGGATGCAATGGTGATTGGGGGCGGAGGCTATACCTTCCCGCACTACCTCGAACTTGTGCGCCCCGGCAGCTATGTGGAAGTCTCGGAGATCGATCCCGCGGTCACGGCGGCGGCGCATGCGGCCTTCGGCTTGCCGCGCGACACGGGCGTCCACATCTACCATATGGACGCCCGCAACCGGGTGGCGGATTTGATGGAACGCGAGAAGACAGGAGAGGCGGTAAGGCAGTTTGATTGCGTGTTCGGCGATTCGATCAATGATTACACCGTCCCCTTTCACCTGACAACGCTGGAGTTCACCCAGCAGGTACACGCCCTGTTGAAAGAGGACGGCATTTACATGCTGAATATGATTGATCTCTTCAATTCAGGGGGATTCCTGGCTGGAGTCGTCAATACCTGCCGCCAAGTTTTTCCCTTTGTCTACGTGTTCAATACGGGGCGCCAAACGGCCGTGCGCGACACTTTCGTCGTGCTCAGTTCCAAGCGCCCCTTGAATGTGCAGGATGTTGTGGGCCGGATCCAGCGGAAGCATGTCGAATATACCGGCCTGATGCTCGAACCCGCGGTCCTGGATGGGCTTGTGGCCCGACACCACGCCCTCGTGCTTACGGACGACTATGCGCCCGTGGAAAACCTGCTGAGGCCGGTGGTCAAATCACGGGAGATAGACCCGGGCGAGTTGCTCTATTTGCGTGCGAAAGCTTTCTCCAGCCAGGGAAAGTTGAAAGAAGCCATTGAACAGGCGGCCGCTAGCCTGGAATACCACCCGCGCTGGCCGGAAGTGCATGCCTTCCTGGCGGACTTACTGACCCGACGGGGCGATACGGAAGGCGCCATCGAGCATTGGCGCGCGGCCATCGCGGACACGCAGCGGCCAGCCCTGCCACGTTACCAATTGGGCGTTCTGTTGCTCAACCTCGGCCGGACCGAGGAGGCACTGGCGGAGTTCATAGAAGCGACTGAGACAGAGCCGGCCTACTGGGACGCGCAGTTGCAGTCGGCCAAGCTGGCCACTGCGCTGGGCCGGATGGAACTGGCCGTGAAATATTGGGGCAACGTGGTGGCGCTGGCGCCCGACGACATGAGCAGCCGCTATAATCTTGGTCTTGCCTACGCGGGGAACCGGCAATACGAAGCAGCGGTGACCGAGTGGGAGCGCGTACTTCAAGCAACTCCCGGGGATCCGGACACCCTGCGGAACCTCGTGCTGACCTACACGGGACTTGGGAAGTACGATGAGGCGTGGAAGTATGTGCATCGATCGCGGGAGTTGCAGTTGGAAGTCGATCCGGCGGTGCTCGAGTCGCTTCGGGTCAAGTCGGGCCGCCACGAATAAGCAAGGCAGTAAACATACATGACATACTCCACGTTTGCCCGGCCGTTCGCCGTGGCTGCGCCCTACCTGGCGGTGTTTGTGTCCAACGCCGCCATCATGACCATCGAGCTGGTGGCGGGCCGGCTTATTTCTCCCTATCTCGGCATGTCCCTCTATACCTGGACCTCCATCATCGGGGTGGTATTGGCGGGCATGTCTTTGGGGAACTACGCCGGCGGGCGTCTGGCGGATCGCACACGCCCAGCGTTGGCGCTGGCCGGGCTATTCGCGCTTTCGTCCGCTGCATGTTTCTCGCTCCTGCCACTCAACCGTATGGCCGGGGAACTGGCAGCACTCGGCGCCTTGACATGGCCGCTCCGTATTCTACTTCACATCGCTCTCCTGTTCTTTCTCCCCGCCGCGGTGCTGGGCACGATCAGTCCGGTGGTCGTGCGCTGGGCCCTTAGCTTGCGAGAGCACCCGGGCCGCATAGTGGGCGGCGTGTTTGCCTTCGGTGTCTTGGGGAGTATCGCCGGGACGTTCTTCGCCGGGTTCTATCTCGTACTGATGTTGGGCGTCACAGAGATTGTGGTGCTCAGTGCGGGCATGCTCGCCGCCCTTGCCGTGCTGTGTCTGGCTTCATCGCGGCTTTCGCGGAAAACGCTTCCCGCCGCACCACCATTGGCTCCTGAAAGTGTGGCAGCACGCGGGACGCTGCGAGAGTGGTTGCCGCCCAATGCCACCGTTTTCGCCTCCAATGCGGCGTTCATGGTGCTGGAACTCGCGGCTTCGCGCGTGTTGGCGCGCGAGTTCGGCTCATCCCTCTACACGTGGACCACGATCATTGGCGTCATTCTTGCCGGCATTGCCACCGGCAATTATCTCGGAGGCCGCCTTGCCGATCGCCGGGCGACACGGGGAGTGATCGCGGCACTTTTTCTACTCTCGTCCTCGGCCACCTTGGCGGCGCCGCTGGTTGCGCGGTCATTCCTGCTGTGGAAGAGCCAGTCCGCATGGCTCCTCGGCATGAATTGGCCCCTGCAAATCACCTGCTATGTTGTCGCTGTTTTTCTACTGCCCTGCTTCTTCATCGGGTTTATCAGTCCGGTCGTTGTGAAGCGCACCCTGGATGCCGGCCGGGCGGCGGGCCATACGGCGGGCAATATCTATGCCTGGGGCGCCGTGGGCAGCATCGCGGGCGCCTTCGCCGCGGGTTATTTTCTCATCGACTGGTTCGGCAGCATCGCGACGATCGTTCTGGTGGCATTGCTGCTTGCGGCCGCCGCCATTGGCTATCACCGCGTATTGGGCGGCATCTGGACCGCGGCGGCCACCGTGGCCCTGCTACTGGCCCTGCTGCCTGGCGCCGGGGCGCAGCGACTCGGCAGTGTGCTGGCCTTGCGCACCCCAGCCGAAGAGCGCATCGTTTACGAGGATGAAAGCCAATATAGCTACATTGCCGTGCGGACGGACGCCAAGGACCCGAACCTCCGCGAGTTCTTTCTCGACAAACTGGTCCACAGCCAGGTCGATATCACCCATGCCGCCGCATTGCGCTACCCTTATGAGTGGATTTATGAGGCCGTGACGAACGTGCTCTACCCGTCCCCGGCGCCGGTGCGCGCGTTTATTATTGGCGGGGGCGGCTATGCCTTTCCGCATTTCCTCGAAGTGACCCGTTCCGGAAGCCACGTCGAGGTGGCCGAGATCGATCCCGCGGTGACGGAAGCGGCGCACGCTGCCTTTGGCCTGCCTCGCGAAACGGCAATCGAAATCCACAATATGGATGCGCGCAACCGGGTGGCGGATCTTGTAAGACTTGGGGGAGCACAGTTCGATCTCATTTATGGCGATTCCATCAACGACTACACGGTGCCCTACCATCTCACCACGCTCGAATTCACCCAGCAGGTCGGTGCGCTCCTGACAGACGAGGGGGCGTATCTGCTGAACCTCATCGACGTCTACCAGCACGGCGGTTTCGTTTCGGCCGTGGCGAATACATGCAGCGAGGTCTTTCCCTTTGTCTATGTGTTCAGCACGCGGAGTTCGAACCGAATCCGGGACACCTTCGTCGTGGTAGGGAGCCACCGTTCACTGAACATGGGCGCCATCGCAGTTGGAATCAACCAGCGATATCAAGGTGACGTGCGCGCCATTCCGCACCTCGAGGTAACGGACCTGATTGCGCGCCATGGGCGCCTGATGTTGACCGACAACTATGCCCCGGTCGAAAACCTCCTGCTGCCGGTCGTGCGCACACGCGAAATGGGCCGGATTTCGATCCTCTACAACATCGGCGTCACCTATTCCAGCCTTGGAAACTATGACAAGGCCATCGAATACTGGGAGACGGTGACGGCGCTGGCGCCGGACCCCGAGTGGGACCCGAATTCGGTCCGCGCCCTCGAGGACAGCTTTTATAATCTGGTGCTTGCGTATATCCGCACGCAAGACTACGATGGGGCCTGGGACACCCTGAAACGCATGCGCGCGGCCGGCTACACCCCGGGCAGCGATTTGGTGCAGTACCTGCAACAACAGTCCGGGCGACCGGAGTAACAGCAGAGGTAATTACCGTGGACGACGACTGCTTTGTGGTCGAAGGCAAGATGGCGCTGCCGTACCAGTATTTTGCCGGAGCGGTTGGCAGCCGTTTTATTGTTGCGCTACGCGATGAGAAGAAGATTTTCGGCGTGCGGTGCGAGCGTTGCCAACGGGTCCTGGTGCCGCCGCGCGCGTTTTGTGACCGGTGCTTCGGTCCGTTGCCAGAAGAGTGGGTCGAAGTGGGACCTGAAGGCGTGGTGACCAACTTCACGGTGGTCCGATACCGTGAGCCGTATCAGCCCATGGAACCACCCTATGTTCTCGCGCTCATTCAACTCGATGGCGCGGATTCGTCCCTCGCTCATTTGGTAAACGCCCCGCCGGAGACTGTAAGCGTGGGCATGCGCGTACGCGCGGTCTTCGCTGGAGAGGTCCGCAACAATATCCTCCAGGTGGCCCATTTCGTGCCCCTGGAGGAGAAGTCTCCAGCGGGCGGCTAGGACTCAGAGTGCGCGAGTTTGATGGTTCTGAGTTCAGGTCAAGTCGCGCACTCGCCGCGCGCGCGACTACTGCGAGGACGCGAGACTACTATTTCGATCCGGCGCCGGTAACGCCGAGGCGCACGCCACCCGCGGGGCTGGACGTGAGGGTGACGGCGGAACTGATCGTGCCGGTGTAGGACGACTCCGTGTCGGCGGCGGTGCCGTTCAGATTGATGGTGCCGCCGGAACTGACGCCTGCGAGGCCTTCGCTGAACGTATTGTAGGGATTGGACACGGTGCCGGATTCGCCACCGGTCCAGGAGAAGTTTACGTACACGGTTGCGCTGGGCGTGTCGTTGCTGGTGATCGTGACGGTGGCGGGGTTGTTGGTCCCGGCGAGGGTGCAATCGACAGGCGCGCTCAAAGTGACGGTAAACGTTTCGCTGCCTTCGATCGTGCCGTCGTCTATGATCGGCACGTCAAACGTGAGCGAGGTGTCGGACGACGTGAAAGTGAGGTCGCCGCTGGTGGTGGTGAAATCGTCCGTGGCGGTGGCCGTGCCGGCAGTGGTGGTGTAATGGACCGAGCAGGTTGTCGCCGGCGCGATGTCCAGATCTACGGTAATGGTGGCGTTGGCCGTGCCTTCACTGACGCTGTAGCTGACGCTGCTGAAGTCTGCTACGGGAAGGATGGGCGTACTCAAGCTGAGCAGCGCTACTTGGTTAAGGTCTTCGGAGATGTTGAAGAAGGCGCCCGCGCCGTCGGCGTCCACGTAGCACCGCGCTGAATTGATCCCTGATCCATCAGACGCGGCAGGGAAGGTCTGCGTGGCGGCGACGATCTTCAGGACGATCACGCGGTCTGCCGCGGTGGGGAAGGACTGGGGTGTGGTCAAGAGCAGCCGGTTCCAGCCGGCAGTGGCGGCGAAGCCCGTCTGGGTATGGAGCAGCGTCGTGGGCACGTCGGCCGGCATGGTTGAATAGAGACGGAAATCGACGGTGGCGCTCGTGTCGTTGATAAAGACGTCCACCCCGTCCAAGGTGTCCATAGACGTGTCGTTATTGACCTTTAAGGCGGTCCAGATGGTGGTGGAGACGCTGGTCCCCCAGCCTCGATCCGCCACATTGCTCACCTCGGCATAGGTAACGCTGTCGTAATGGTTGCCGCTGGGTGGCGTGACATCGACTGTCATCGACGCTCCGGAAGCGGAGATGTCCGTCACGGCGACGCCCGTGTCTGCGCCGTTGTAGTCGTCCGAGTTTGGGCTGCTGGCGCCGTTGAAAGTGGTGTTTACGCTGCTGCCGGGGAAGGGGTCGCCCGTATCGCCGCGATTGGTCTGGCTGTCAAGATGGCCTGCGGCGTCCGCTTCTTCGAGATCCACCCATTTGTGGGTTTCGTCGGCGTTGGAGGTCTTCTCGCCATCCACATGGAAGATCAGCAGACCGGCGCCGGGCAGACCAACGTCATAGCCGGACAGTTGGCGGTTCTCCACCAGGAAGTACTCGCTGAAGGGACTCTTGTATTCGTCCAGAGAAATGCGCCTGATGGAGGCGTTCGCGCTGCCTTCCAGAATGCTCAAATCGTTGCCTGCCGAATTTACGTCGGCGGGCGTGGTCATGTCGAGGATGACTTTACACCAAGCATCCATATGGGCCGGAGAATCGCCGCTTTCCGCGCCCGAGGTGTTCCAGCTTCCGGAACCCATCAGGCCCCACTCGCCGATACCTTCGGAACCGCCATCGATATCGTACAAGTCCGGCAACCCCAACATGAGGTGGCCGAGTTCATGACACATGATCCCGATGGTTGCCTGGTGTTCGTTGGCCAGGCTGGTGGCGTGCCGCTCGCCGAAAAGGGTATAGGGCGAGAGGGTCTTCGTATCGAGCACGATTGAAGGCGAAAGGCTCGATTTGTGGCCCCAGGCGCGCGGGGTCAGCGAGGCCGCGCCGCCAAACGAGTTTTCATATCCGGCCAGGATCAACACGATCGAAAGTTCGTCCGAGGTGAGCGTCCCGTTGCCGTTGGTGTCAAAGGACGAGAAGTTCACGACGCTGTTCGCCGCGCTAATGTAGCTGCCTGCGGACGACGACCACGTCGAGAACGTATCGCCGGCATTGGGATGCGTCGTTCCCATGGCCACGTGGACAATGCCGTCGTTTGCGGTGCCGTAAGATTCGGCGGCCGGCGAAAGTGTGAAGCTCCCATAAGTGTTCTCGAGGTAGAAATCCTTCACACTTGCGCTCGCCCCAAAAATAAGGGACTGAAAACTGGCGTCGGTGTTCGCGGCGTCAAAGCTGATGTCGCTAAAGTCAACCAGAATGACCAAGACAGGCTGTGTGTGCGTCAGGCTCTTCTGCGAGGTCCTGTGCAATGGTCGAAGCACGTGATGCTCGACAATGCTCGGATCCAGGGGCGGACGTAGGTGCTTTTCGAAGGACAGGGCGGACTTGGCGCCGGTGGGGGCGACACGAATGGAGGAGGGTACGAGTTCGCCCTGGCTGTCTTGTTCGGCGTAGAACCAGACGCCGCCTTGCTCGACAATCGAGTAGCCCTCGGCTGTTTCCATCCAGTTCACGTACTCGTTGCCTTTGGGCCGAGCCCAGAAGGCTTCGCCGGTGTCGGCCTGCGTCAATTCCACTTCGATGGGTGCGGTGGTGGCGGCCCAACCATTCGCGGCGCAAAGCAAGCAGCCCAGAAGCAGCAACGAGAATTTACGCATCCCACACCTCCCGTGTTCCGTCAAAAACGGGCAAGAGACCAGCATTAAAGTAAGGAAAACACACCCACGCGAGGCAGTGATCGGCACTGCGGGACAAGACTTATACACCTCCACCATCGCCTAGACTGCGCCACGTCTTGGGGCAACTATACCATGAAATGCGGAAATTGAAAAGAGCGTAAGGGACGGACACGGACAGAGGGACATGTCTCTCTGGTCCATTCCGTCCATTTCGTCCATTTGGTCCACCCAAGGCAGTTCCAGTCATAAACGGCAGTTTCCGAGGCAGCGAGGTTCGAGCCAGCGAGGTTTTGATGCACACGATGCGGTGAAGCTACACTTTCCCTCTCATGGAACCATCAAATCCGCCGCGGCGCTCGGATCGCAACCAAATTCTCGTATACCTCACCGCGCTAGGGGTCTACACCGCAGTCGTTTACGGAGGATCGCTCAGCGTTTTCCCGCTGGGCGCGGATTATGTCCGCCTCGCGCATCCCGAACTACTCTGGAAGGGCCAGGCCACCCTCCTCAAGGCGGAGATGGCGCTCTTTGGCACTTCGATCCCGGCGTGGCATCTGTTCAACGTGCTGTTGCTTTACCTATGCAGTGTCTGTGTGTTCTTCCTCACGCGCGCGCTCCTCGGACGCCCCCTCTGGCTGGCCTCCTCCGCCGATGTCCTCTTCATGGCCAATCCTGCAAAAAGCGAGGTGGTCTACAACCTCACCGGCGCCCTCCATCTGGCGCCCGCGCTGGCGGGCTTGCTCTCCCTGTTCCTATACGCCCGCTCTCGGCAAATACCGGGCCACTGGCGCTATGTTCTGGCCTTGCTCCTGTTCGTGCTCGCCGTACATCTCGAGCGAACGATGGCGGCCCTCACTGTCCCGCTACTGCTCCTGCATGTGTGCATTGGAAAGGCCCCGGCACGAGGCGAGTGGCTGCGAGGACTCACCGCCATCGCCGTGGCGGGCTATCTGTTTCTACTCGTGGCGCCACCTTCTGAATTTTACTGGCCGGCTCTTGCGCCCCTCCTGCTTGTCGTCTACCCCATCGGCCTGTTGCCCTCGACTGTGGCCCTCTGCAACAGTTATCCGATTCTCGTTTGGGCGGCGGTGGTGAGCACCGCCGGCCTCCTGGCAGTGATACATTGGGGCGCCAGGCACCCTGTCTTTCTCTACGGGGTCACCGGCGCGGTGGGCGTTGCTCTCTTCGGAACAATTCTTCCCGTCGACCTCGTCCACATGATCGGTGGCGGCCAACTGCTCGTCCCCATGGCCCTCATTCACCTCGCGCTCGCCGCCTTGTGCCAATCCATCCTCCGGCATCCCAAGTGGCGCAAACTGATGGTGCTGCTGACGGCCATTTGGTGCGTCGTCTTTTTTGTGCTCCAGGTTCGCATGGGCATGATTTGGAAGGAGGCCGGCACCATGGTGCAGCAAGCACAGGAGGAAGTGGCCGCCCTCGCCCGCAACTCGCCCGGGGAAACCATCGGACTGGCCCCGGATTACCAGTACTACCAGGGGGCGCCGTTCATGCTTTCCGCCGCCTTGTCCTTCGACACCCCCTTCAGCACCGCCCTGCCCGTGCAGTCTGTCTTCCCCCTGCACCTGGCCCCAGACGATTCACTGCGCGTGGGCGCCTTCTATCACGAACCGGCCAAAGAAGCGCTGGTCCTTCATGGCCCGCTGGCGAAGCCATACACGCTGATGACAAGCTACACGTTCGGCGGCTTCCAGGCGCTGCTTCCGGTGCTTCCCGCGGATATTGAATATCAACCAGCGGACGACGCAGTGACCGTGACGATCAAACCACGCGGCGCGCACCTGCCGGATCAACTTTATACGTTCCACATCCAGCAGGAGTAATTCCCCTCCATTGCGTCCATCAAGTCCATTTGCCGCGATAACTTTTCCTCAAGGCGGCGTCAGTTGCAGGAGCCGAGTTTCTCCTGGTTCGAGCGGGATGAGGAAGCTGTCTTTCTTTGGCCAACCGATTGCCGGGTCGAGCAGGTCCTGAATGTTGTACAGCCGGTCGAGCTGTATCGACCGCTCGCCGATCTGCTTGGCATGGATAGCGATCAGGCCGTTCCCGACGTGCGTGGTGTCGAATTGGTTGATCCGCAGCGGATTGAACACCAGCGGCTGCTCGAGGATCCGCAACAGCTCGCGCAGCATCGCCGCCGGCAAATAAGGCGTGGCCACAAACACCGAGGTCCACCGGCCCTCCGTGTAGCGCACACCAACGCTTGTCTTGCCACTCGCCTTGTACTGGGCCAGCACGTCCGCCTCGGGATCGTCCACGTAGAACAGCGGCTGCCACAACTGAGACACACCCAGACTCTCCCCCTGTTTCATCCATTCCCCACCCAACGTGTAGGTCGAAGCCGCATCCTCGGGCGCCGTGAACGCGGCAACGTGCATGCCCGTCGTCGCCGTGATGTTGTCCACACTGGCGGCCGCGTCAATATACCCCGGTGCGTACAGCCAGATGGCCGAGGCCTGCTCTTGCGCCAGGCGTTCATGCAAGACGGCGCGCTGATCCGCCGGCACGTAGAACGCGTTCAGGAAGAGATACACCGGGGAAGGAGGCGAGTTCCCTTCCAGCACGTCCTGCAACAGACAGAACTGCGTCGGTAATCCCGCGCGGAGCGCGGCATCGCGGTTTCCCGCCAGCAGGATCTCGTTCAATGGTACATCGCATTGCTGGTAGAACCGCGACACCTCGTCCACCACAACCACCAAGCCTGTCTCGTAGGCGGCCGGCGGCGGGAGCGACACAACCGGCGATTCAGACACTGCTTCCGGCGTGGCGTCCTCAACTGGCGCCGCCGCCTCAGCCGGGACCGGCGGCACGGCAGGCTCTTCATTTTCCGCGCTGGCCGCATCGGTGGGAGCGCTTGCCGCTTCATTCCCCACGCTCGGTTCTTCGGTTGGGTTCGGCGCCGCTTCCGGGGCCGCGGGCGCCACCTCCGGCTCAGGTTCACTCGGCCCACTTGGTTCCTGGGGCGCCGCCACTTCGCGCTGCTCTGCTTCCTCCTCCTCCGCCTGCTTCTTTTCCGCGGCTTGCGTCAGCAATTTCACGTAGATCTCGTGCATCCGGCCCAATTGCACCCACTGGTCTTCCTCGTGCATCCACCCTTCGCCCGCGGGGTCCGACCACACCAGTCCCAGGCCGTAAACGGCCGCGGCCGCAAAATTGCGCTGTTGGACACTGTAGACGTCTCCCGGGCGGATCCCTTTCAGCCGGGAAACCGCCCCGGTCAGCGCGTCTCGGGCGACGCCTGTCCGTGTGTTGTCGATGATGTACCACTGCTTTGCGTGCAGGTGCGCCGTGTTGACCGGTCCCATGAAACCGCCCGCGCCTCCGCTGCCGCGATCCACCGCGGAAACCGGGCTGATGAACCCGTCCACATCGCTGCCCGCCAGGATCGAGAGCGAGAAATGGCCCGCGTCGTTGTTCAGCAGGTCGAATGTATAGCCGTACGGCACGATGACCTTCATCGGGGCCTCGCTGGTGTTCTTAATGTGCGTCGTAAACGCCGCCAAAGCGTCCGCCGTCACCTCGGAGATGTAATTCAGATAATCGACGATCGGTTGCTGCTGCGGCAGATCAAAGAAGACATGCGTCAGGTCCCCGCCATTGGCGCGCTCAGGCAGGGCGGCTGTCTCAAACTGCACCTCGGGATTGGCCCAGGCCTGTTGCAACGCAGACGCCTCGACATAGATGCCGCGCAACCACTCGCGAAAACCTTCCGCATTCGCGGTGCTCGTGTCGAAGCCGGGCTGTTCAAAATGCCACTGGCCCTCGTGCAGCGCCGCCGGCACAAAACCAATCAGCCGCTTCGCAAACGGACTATCCTCCAGCGCCCGGAGCAGCCGCGTCCAACCCGCGCGCGCCTCCTCCACCCACGCCACGGAAGCCGGGGCCGCAAAAGGCAGGCGCTGGCCGTTTTGGACCACTTGGTCCCCCGGGTGCCCCTCCAGCCACGCCGCGGGAGGATTCAGATCCACCTGCACCAGAAAGGCGGCGAGTGGGTCCGCTTCCACAACGCGCCCGAGCACCTCCAGCGCCGCTATGGTGTCCGCGTCCCGCCAGGGAAGCCGCACGGGCAGGATGAATTGATGCAAACCTGACTTCGCGGCCATCCCAATTTCCGCCAGAGACAGGCTCCAATCCCCCTCCGCGTTGACCCCGGCGAAGAAAAACAAGGGGGGCGCCTCTGGCCGGACATATTGCGTTTCCTTCGTCGGCTTGACCGGACTGCCAATTGCCGACTGCTCCTGGCGGATGGTCTCCATCGTCGGCGTGCTCGTGGTCAACCGTGCCAAAAGAAGACCGAGCAGGAGTGCAACGCCCACAATCCCCACGGCCACCAGCGCCCGCAGGACAATCGTGCGTTTTCCTATCGAGTCGTACCCAGACATCACTCAGCTTAGCCGCAACCAGCCCCCACGGTCATCCCTCATTCCCCATTCCTAATCCAGCGTAGCCGGAACCAATAGTCTTTTCCGTAGCATCTGGTCTTCCGCGGCGGCGGATCGGACACAACCACGCGGCACCTCTCCAAACTATTCGCACATCTTGGCGTTGCGTAGGTTCCAGTCCTCCTTGCAGGATTGCGTCCGGCACAGAGGCCGGACGCTACGGGAAAAACCGAAGCTTTTCGGCACATTTTGTGTACACTCAAATTGCTAACGGACTAATGCTCACTTCCACCCACCCGCCGATATCCATGAGTTCTCCCGTGTCCTCCACGAAAAACAGCTTGTCCGACTCGAATTCCACCACGCTGCCTTCGGGCAAGACGAGATCCACGGAAGTTTCATCCAGGGTGGACAAAGAACCGGCCTCCACGCCCGCCACTTTCAGCCGCACCGTGGCCGCACCCAGCGCAGGATAGCAATTGCGCAAGACCACCCGCAATCGCCCCGCTGGAAACGCCTTCCACGCATGCTGTGCTATCGGACAGACCGGGCGCCCCCGGGCCTCGCGTTCGACGTAGAACCCCTGGTGTGGCAGTTCGACCCCCCGGCAGAAGTAGGGCCGTTTGAGCACCATCGGCCAGAACCGGCATTCCCCCACGCCCGCCGCCCGCCGGCAACGCCGTTCACGCCGCGCTTTGGGCACGTACGCAAGCGCGGCGCCCCAGGCGCGCACGTGTGCCCACACCCGCCACAGCGCTCCCTCAGACACGGCGCGGCCAAGGGCGCGCACTTCCCCCAGGGCCACGGCCGGCAGGATCTCCGCCAATCGGTCTCCCGGAAAGTTGCGCAGCAACAACCAGAACCGGTTCCGCGTATTGAGGTAATACTTGAAACGTGCGCGCCGTCCCGTGCCAAAGCTGGCACTGAACTTATGCCGAACCACGGCTTGGGGACACGTCAGGATCTTGTATCCCGCATTGAGAATGCGCAGGCACAGGTCGAGATCGTCCAGGTAAATGAGAAAATCCTCGGGCAGCAGGCCCGCCCGTTCCACCGCCGTTCGCCGCAGGAACAAGGCCCCGCCGCAGGCCCCGATCACCTCCACCGGGCTGTCCCAGGCGCCTGTATCATGCCGCCCCACGCCCCGATCCCAACTCGCGCCAATGACCGAGCACTCGAGCCCCACCGAGTTCAGGATCCGCGGCGCATCGAACAAGACCATCTTGGGCGCCAGCGCGCCAGCCTCCGGATGCACTTCCGCCATCTCCACCAGCGCCCGGACCGCACCCGGCGCGGTCGCCGTGTCGTTGTTGAGCAGGAACAGATATTCCGCGCCATGCTCCAAGGCCCAGTGGATCCCCGCATTGTTCCCGCCCGACCAGCCCAGGTTCCTGGGGCAAGAAAGGATTTCCAGGCGCGGATCTGCCCCGAACCGTTCCTCCGCGAATGTCACCGACCCATCGGTGCTGGCGTTGTCGATCAAAAGGACACGAGAATTCGGCCAGTCACTGGCCAACAAGGAGTCTAGACAGGCCTCAAGATGCTCGCGGCCGTTCCAATTAATGACCAGAATATAAACGAGTGGCGGATTCATGGCAGCGGCGAGTATAGCAGCCCCAACAAGTACTCCAGAATCCAGGCTTCGCCCCCATATCCGCCTTTCATTTTCCGCGTTCCTCATTTTCTCATATTTCGCACTCAGCCACCCCCCAAGAATTGATTTATCCCAAAAACACCTATTGACAGATAGGGGATACCCCTATATCCTATAGCCACTCTCCTCGCAGGCGTGTCGCAAGGGGGGTATTTTCTCTTGGGCCTTATTCTTCAACAAGGAGCACCGTAGCATGAAGTACAAGAAGGGTGGGTTTACCTTAATCGAGCTGTTGGTGGTGATTGCCATCATCGGCATTCTGGCAGCCATTCTGCTGCCCGCCTTGGCGCGCGCTCGCGAAGCCGCGCGGCGGGCCTCCTGCCAAAACAACCTCAAGCAGATGGGTTTGGTCTTGAAAATGTACTCGAACGAATCGCGGGGCGAGAAGTTCCCTCCCAAGTCCCTGGACGCTGGCAATTTCATGTTTTCCGCGCGGGCCACGTATCCGGAGTACCTTACGGATCTGAATGTCATCTTCTGTCCCTCGGACTCCGAGAACCTCTCGGATTTACTCGGCAATCCGGGAAAATGGACGGATGCGAATGGCAACATCCTGATTTCGCGCCTGGACGGCGATCCACGCCTGCCCGGCTATGACGCTGACATCGACACCTCCGATCGTTCCTACATCTACCTCGGTTGGGCCATCCCCGACAACTCCTATATTGTGCCAGTCACGGGCATCCTCTCCCTCTATATTGGCATCGCGCTGACCCCCTTCAACGCCGCCCAATATGCCACGGTGGAGTCAAACAATGACACCGATCACACCTATGACATGATCGGCGGCAACAGCATTATTCCCGACGGCGCCGAACTTCAGATTCGACGCTTCCGGGAGGGTATCGAGCGTTTCTTCATCACCGACATCAACAACCCCGCCGCCAGCAACTCGGCGCAATCCGAAATTGCGGTCATTTGGGACGTGAGCGCGCTGGATGTCAGCCTGTTCAACCATGTCCCCGGCGGCAGCAACGTCCTCTATATGGACGGGCACGTCGAATTCGTGAAGTATGTCGGCAATGGCTCGGCCACCATCGCCAACGGCGCCGCCGGCACCGAAAATGAACAATTTCCCGTGAGCTCCGCCTGGGCCATCATTGCTCAGACGGCCCTCAACGCCGGCGTCTAAATCTCTCCCAGTCCTCCATACAAGGGCCGCTTCCGTTGCGGAAGCGGCCCTTCCCATTCCCTATTCCGCATTCCTTGATTCCACCCACCGTTTTCAGGATGATGCCTCCGCAAGAAGGAGTCTGGGCATGGGCAGTCTGTTGGAGAACCAAGTCGCCATCATTACGGGCGCCGCGCGCGGCATTGGCGCCGCAACGGCCCGTCTTTTCGCGCGCGAAGGCGCCAAAGTGGTTGTCAGCGACCGTGACGAACTTCCCGCGCGTGACGTCGCCTCCGAAATCCGCTCCGAAGGCGGGGACGCCATCGCCGTCAGTGGCGACATCACCATTCCCGCTTTTCCCGCCCATCTTATCGAGGAGTCGATCGCGAAGTACGGCCGCCTTAACATTCTGGTGAACAATGCCGGCTACACCTGGGATGGCATGCTCCACAAAATGACCGATCGCCAGTGGCAAGCCATGCTCGAGGTACACGCCACGGCCCCGTTCCGGCTCATCCGCGCCGCCGCGCCGTATATGCGGGACGCCGCCAAAGACGAGCAAGCCTTCGGGCGCAAACGCGAGCCCCGCTGCGTCATTAACATCTCTTCCACGTCTGGCCTGCATGGGAACATCGGCCAGGCCAACTACAGCACCGCCAAACTCGGCATCGTCGGTCTGACCAAGACCGTCGCCAAGGAATGGGGCGCCTTCGGCGTCCGCTGCAACGCCGTCGCCTTCGGCTATATTGACACGCGCCTGACGCAGTCCAAGGAAGCCAATGAAAGCATCGACGTGGAAGGCGAACAGGTCGCCCTGGGCATCCCCTCCCAACTGCGCGACATGATCCAGTTAATGATTCCCCTCGGACGCGCCGGCACGGTCGAAGAAGCGGCCGGCGCTCTGCTGCTCCTCGCGTCGCCCTATGCCGCCTACATCAACGGCCACGTCCTCGAAGTCACCGGCGGCATGGGCATCTAGTGCCGCCATACTTCCCATTCATCCCATTGCCCATTCGATTCCGCCCATGCCCTATGCTATCCTTTGGCTTTCCGGGGAGGAACTCATGACCGCACCATTGAACGGGCACGGCGCCACCATCCTGGTGGTGGAAGACGATGCCAACATGCTCCACATCATCCGCGATTATCTGATGCGCGCCGGCTTTCGCGTCCACACGGCCACCAACGGCTGGGAAGCCCTCAAGCGCCTGAAAGAAGACGCCTTCGACCTGGTCGTGGCCGAATCCGAAATCTCCGACATGGACGGCTGCCGCCTCCGGGAAAAATTCCTCCTCAATCCCGAAAGCCGCGAGGTCCCCTTTCTGTTTCTCATCCCCGCCGAACAAACGGAGAAGCACGTGGTCGCCCTGCGCAGCGGCGTGGACGACTGCATCGGCAAACCCTTTGATCCCATCGTGCTCGTCGCCCGGGTCCAGGCCGTCCTCGAACGCCGCTTCGCCTTCGAGCAATTCGTCCGCATCGACCCGCTGACACGCCTGCTCAATCGGCCGACCGTCCAGAAGGAAATCGCGGAAGAACTCCAGCGTGCCCAGCGCTACAGCCGCTCCGCCGCGCTCATCCTCCTCGACATCGACGGCTTCCACAAGATCAATGAGGATAGCGGCGTGGCCATGGGCGATCTCCTCCTCACCTGCTTTGCGGGGATCATCCTGTCCAGCATCCGCACCGTCGACCTCGCCGGCCGTATTCGCGGGGAAAAATTCCTGTTGTTCCTTCCCGAAACAGACGACGAAGGCGCCCGCATCCTCACACAACGGATTCAAGAACAACTGAATACCATTACGGACGTCGTGGCTGGATATAGTCTGACCTTCAGCGCCGGCATCGTCACCATCCCGCAACACGGCTCGGCACTCGAACAACTGCAGGATCGTGCCGCGGCCGCCCTGCGCCACGCCAAGGAATTCACCAACGGCGCTATCGCCGTCTGGGACGAAACCATCGCCGCGTTCGCCCAGTGACTCATTCTTCGCTTCGCCCCGTCCGTCTAGTCCATTCCGTCCATTGAGCCTGAAACGGCAGTTCAACCGCAGATGACGCAGATGTGCGCAGATGTAAATGGCAGCATCGTGTTGGAATATCGAGAGTTGAAGCATGTGTCACCAGCCAGGAATCGATCCTGGTGCTTCACCGGAATGGTTTCGATGAACCCACCAGAAAGTCCGTATATACCCACGGAAATCTGCGAATATCTGCGTTATCCGCGATCCAAATGCTTTTTCTAGGTTGAGATCATTCAATCCACGTTTCCATTCGGTCCACACTGCAACAAATCAACCGGATATCGCCCCATGACCTCAGACAATCAACCCACCCCATCGTCCGAAACCCAAACCCCCGAGACAACGCCACCCACGCCTAAAGACCCCTACCCCCGCATGATCATCGTGTGCATGGTCATCTTCGTCGTCATGCTGTTCTTTCTCGTCCTGATGCTGACCGTCGATTTTGTCCAGCGCTCGCAACGCCAGCCCCAGCGCGTCGCACCACCCATCACCGTCGAAATCCCCGCGGACACACCATAGCCTCCCTGCGGTCCCTGTCTTCCCTGCCGTCCGCGTGTTTGTTTCCTCTCCCGCCACCGGCTATACTCCCCTTCGCTGCACATGAGTAGCTTGCCACGGGGCGCAGGGAAGACGGTGCAAATCCGTCGCAGTCGCGCTGCTGTAACCGGGGACGAGCGCCGCAACATGCCACTGTCCAACGCTGGATGGGAAGGCGCGGCGTAAGGACGATCCGGAAGCCAGAAGACCTGTCCGGGGCGATGCTGCTGCAACTTCGCGGAAAAGTTGTAGTGGGACGCGGGCCCTCCTTCCCGCCCCGCCGCTATCTTTTCCCTGGTTTTGACGCGACCTCAAACCAACAAGGGAAAACCGACATGAAACGCACCC
>JACPGD010000287.1 GCA_016182645.1 Candidatus Hydrogenedentota bacterium
CCCAAGTGTTCCTAGACATTGTCCAGATATGGTACAATTCCGGTGGAGGAAGTAGATAAGTGACGGAGGCGTGGTGGCGAGGTGTAAGTAAGTTTGTCTCGACTAGATGTGGTTCAAGATATTTCGATTGAGATGCGGTTGCGCCTGGCAGGATTGCGCGCGACGCTCCCCCGGATCAAGGTGCTGGAACTATTGCGCGAACTGCGCGGGCACCACTCGGCGGATGAACTGGTGCGCGTGCTCCAAGCCCGCGGAGAGCGCCTGTCCCGGGCGTCCGTCTTCAACGTGTTGCACGACCTGTGCTCCGCCCAGTTGATCATGCTGACGGACGCCGGCCCGGGCCGCGCCATCTACGAAGTCGCGGACCATCGCCACCACCATTTTGTCTGCCGGGGCTGTGGCCAAGTGTATGACGTGGACTGTGTTACCGAGAACCACCCCTGCCTGGCCGCCACGGGCCTTGGGGAGGGATTCGAGATCGAAGAGGCGCAGATTATTTTCCGTGGCTATTGTCCCGCGTGCCATCAGGACAAAGCGGAGGAAGTGGACTGAATGGACGCAATGGACGCGATGGACAAGGAGTATCCGTCCCGAGTCCAACCCGGCTGAGATCAACTCCCTTCACGTCAAGCTATCCAGCAAATGGATTGACATACTTGTGTACCAAGGGTCCCGGTACCTCAACAAACCAGAGTTCCTTTCCGGCTGCTGACAGGAATGGCCCTTGGTAAGACGCTTCGTTTGGGACAAGGGGTAGCTCAAACTGACCGAGAGGCGCTCCTTGCATGCTGAAAGCATGGACGGCATGGTCGCGGAGCGCAAAAATGTGGATTCCGTCAAAGGCGAGGCCACTCAGTACCCAGTCCGCAGGTGGAAAAAAGGTGGTGAGCGGTTCACCGTCGGCGGTGTAAGTGCTGATAACCTGGCCGGTGGTCTGGCCTCGGGCGAGCATGGCGGCGCGGCCGTCGGGCGCAAACGCAATCTCTTCCGGAGATTCGATCCAGCAGCCATCCGCATGGCGCTTGATGTGATGTACGATGTCCCGAAGTCCTTGGATCACGAGCACATCATGCGGTTTCGCCATCCAGCAAGTATCACCTTTGGGCGAGAAGTACCAGTCGTCGTAGTCTGTGAATTGCGGTAATCCCTGGACAGGGCCCAGACGTTCGAGGAGGCGGTTGAAGCGCACATAGTGGGGAGGCTCAATGTACCAGACCAGGATATCGCCATTCTCACGAACGGCGACGTGCGCGGGGAAGCTATAGGTGCTCAGCGTTGCAGGGTCGGGCTTGCAAACCCCGAGGCAAGTACCGTCAGCATCGAAAACGTGGACAGCGGCGGAGCGATCGTCTGTAATGTATATCCGTCCGTCGGGGCCAACGTTTGCCATACACGGCTCCGTGAGTACTTCGGCGTCCGGCGGCGCACCCAGTACCCGGTCCACCTGGCCCTCCGCCGTCAGCCGGACGATAGCATCCCCGTCACTCATCCAAACGTCGCCTTGAGGCGATACCCGGAGACCGCCTATGCAGGGAACAGGGCGCGCATTGGGATATACAGCGCGGTATTTCCGTAGGATCTTGCCTTCACCGGTCATGTGAATCAGGGGCGCCGGCACGTTGAAATCATAGAGCACAAAGCCGCCAATGGTGTCCTCGGCGATGTTGGTGAGGTAGTTGGGCGCGCGCCCCCACTGCTCCTCCAGGTTCAGGACACGCACGAAGCCCCCCTTGGTATTAAAGACCTGGATCGTCCCGCCCACGGTGTTTAGTACGGCGAATTGCGTCCCCCCGATGGTGCAAATCGCCGCGGGGTCTAAGAGTTCATCGGGTTGTCCGCCATAGCCTTCCTGTTCCTTGCTCCACAGGCGTTCACCCGTCGGACTGAAAGAGAACAGGCCTTCGACCCGCGAGTACTTTACGGGCCGATCAGACAGCGTCACGAAAGAACCATCAGGGAAGCCTGTCAAGGCTTTGATGGGCGGGCAATCGTGTTCGACGGCCTCATCGAGCGCTCTGGCGTCGGAGTCCAGGAGATAAATCGTTGCCTTTTGCTCCCTGGAGATCGCGGCCACAAACTTGCTGCCACCCACCCACACGGGGCCGGCGTAATCCAGAAGTACCTCAGCCGGTTGGACAGGCAAGAGCATCTCAATCAGCACCTCCCCCTCCTGTGTGACCAGGAGCACGGCGGCCGGGGCCGTGTCCTGCTTGCGCAGCACCGCCATTCTGCCTTGGGCGTCAAACGCGAACCCGGCCACGTCATGAATGGGGTTAGCGGTACTGGTACGCGCACTGGCGAGCGAGACTATTCCGATCGGCTGGGGAGTCAGTGTTGGAAATTCGGGGAGCGGCGCGGGTTCCTGGGCAAGGAATGGATTCCTTGAAGTCTCCTGAACGCGCCAAGTCCCCTCTGCGTTCGACTCCACCGTGAACCCAGTGCGCACCTGGGACTTATACAATCGGAGTTCGAAGGCTCCGTTTGAAACACTGAGAATTGCGCCCTTTTCTCGCACTTCGTCCCGGATTCGGTCCTCTTCGGCCTCATTGCCGGGCAGCGTGTAGTCATCCTCGACGTCCAAGCGCCACACCAGTTTGCCCACGGGGTCGATGAGGGTGAAGATGGCCCCACAATTGGGTTTGTCGTACTTCCACCAGTGGATCAGCGTCAGGGGTGTTCCAGGAAGTGCCTTGGCCGTGAGTATGTAGGATCGGTCACCTGTCCGTTCCATGTGCCGTCCGGGCACGAGGGCGCCCGTGCGCTGGCCGGTCGCCAGGTCATACGCCCACCATTCTTCCAAGCCACTGAAGTCTGGGGGAGCTATTCGTACCATGAAGCGATGGTTAGCATCGCCCAGGATCACACCCTCTACGAGCGGGTTTGGATCAGCGTGAAGCATTTGGCTCACCGCGCGCGGATAAGCGACTTGGTTAATCACATCACCCCGCGGATCGAGCAACACGACCAGGAGTTGGCCGGGGCCGGATCGGTCCTCGGGCAGCCCACAGCCCTCTTTGCCATGGGTATAGGCGTATCCAGCGGCGAGACCGGAGTCTGCAACGCAGGCTTCGTACAGCGTAAACGGCAATTGCGTTGACCAGACAATTTCATCGTGGCGCTTGGCCTGATACTCCGCCGGGCCAATGCCATATTCCTGCGAGGGCTTTACGTAGAGAGTGTGATCGCCCGAAGGGGAAACATAGGTGGTGGGGTCCAGCACGGGAGACGGCATTCGACTGGCGCTGGCGGGGAAGGTCAACAAGCAAAAGCTGCCCCCGAGCAAGAATGAAGCAGCCATTCGGAGAAGCATCATTCTCCCCCCTTGACACAGTGGCACTTTTCGGAGAACGCTGCCGGGACTGTGGTCGATGACGGAATCAAATCAACTTCAGTCCAAGCCGTTACCGCTCGCGGAAGACGTCCGCCAAAGCGAATCGCAGTCCTGTCGCAATGCCTTCGCACTCGATTTCGCCGTCGCCGGACGCAATGAGTACGCGGCCATCGCGGTGATGAAACTCGAGGTGTCTATCTTGTTGATTGACGGCCCCAAAACTGTTGCGTGCCGGCGTCGAAATACAAGCGGCGCCTGAGCAACGTCTCCGCTCGGGAGTTGTTCGGCGAGCACACTTCAACTACCACTTCCGGTGCGAACTCGATCCACATTTCACTCTTATGGGGCCTCGAGTAGAAAAGACTCGCGTCTGGCGCAAGTACCGTGTCGGGTGATTTCCGAATGTGAACGCCTGTGTTTGCCGATGCGAAATCCAGATCGGGACGATTCTTGCAAAAGCCGTGAAATATCATGGCAACGCTGAATGCGATTTCGCTGCATCTCCATCCCCGCACCACCATCTCGACCAGTTCCCCCTCGATGAGTTCAACGAATTTTTCCGGCACGCCAGGCCCCGCCAGTTCTTCCGCGGTCATTGGAAGGCGTTCTCGGAGTTGTGTGCTCATCGCTTGTCCCTGGAGTCCCTGCTGTCTCTGAAGTCCCTGTTGTCCCTGCTCATAAGGAGACCACTCCCACGGATACTACTACAATCCGACCGGCCTCGGGAACCCGCTGCCGCGGCTGCGGCGTGGCGGATGGTCCTGCCAGACGCCGGGGATTTGGGCGGCACAGTCGGGGCAGGCGCTGCCGTTCATACGATTGCGGACCACGTAAAAGCCGTGACGTTCGATGAGGAGGGCACTACAACTCGGGCAGAACGTGCTTTCGCGCTCGCCGACGCGGCCGGGCAGGTTTCCAGGATAAATGAAATGCAGTCCGGCTTCTTTCCCGGCTTCGTAGGCGATGTTAAGGTCGGTGACGCCGGTATAGCGGCTGTCGGTCATCTTGTAGTCGGGATGGAACGCCGTGACGTGCCAGGGAATATCCGGTGAAACGCCCGCCAGGAAGCGAGCCATTCCCTTCAGTTCCTCCGGGTCATCGTTGAAGCCCGGCACGACGAGCGTGACGATTTCGACC
>JACPGD010000268.1 GCA_016182645.1 Candidatus Hydrogenedentota bacterium
CTGGCGGGACCATTCCTCGAATGTCATTGGCGCGAGCGGACGCTGTTTGGGAATGCCGTACGCGCTTTCCCCGATGGTCCCGCCTGCCCGCACGATAATTGCCTCGGCAATCTTTTGGCACGCTGGAACAAGTGTGTTGAACGAGTACTCCGTGTGCGAGAACGGCGTGTCCGCGATCGCCGCAATGCCGCCGGTCCATGGGTCGCCGAGGGCCGCATAGCCTTTCATGCAGCCGAGGACGCCCGCGGCATTGGACGGGTTGCAGTCCGCGTCCTGGCCGCAACGCGTGGCGACCTCGACGGTCTTCGCCATGTCGCCGCCGCCGTAGAGCAGGCCCATGGTGATATAGGCGCCGTTCAGCTTCGCGTCGATGTTGAACGGGTCGCCGGGCTGACAGTCCACATCGTCCTGCCACTTTTCCTCGATGAGCTTCCACGCGGCCTGCCAGTCATCGGGATTCTTGTCGTGCCAGCGCAGCACATTCGAGATGCAGCGATGATACTCGGAATGCCGCGGAATGCAGGCAAGCCCCGCCCGCACGACCTTCTCAGGATCTTCATCCTCAAAATACGCCGCCGCGTACATGCCCGAGACGAACATCCCACCATAAACGCCGTCGCCGTAGTTCATGATGTGCCCGAAGACCTCGCAAAGCTGGTTGGATTCCTGCGGCAGTCCGGGCGAGAGGATGCCGAAGAGGTCGGCCTCGATTTGAAAGTCGATGTCGTCTGCGTGGCGGTTGAAATTGGGATGGCCCGAGAGCGGCGGCATGATCCCGCGCCGGATGTTGTCGCGGCCGTACCGGTTCGCGTGCCAGAGCGGATACTGACTGTCGCCGAAGGCCTTGCCTGCCTGCTCATACGAGATGCCCAGGCCGTGCTCTTCGAGCGCCTTCAGGAAGGTCATCTCGACGTAGCAGTCGTCCTGGCCGATCGCCCCTTCGATGCGCCCTGGTTCCCACGCCTGCAAGTCCCCCTCGATCATTGCGCCGTTCGAGCGGAACTCATACGGCGCGCCATAACAGACGCCAATCATCTGCCCCGCCCACGCGCCCTTGCACTTGTCCAGGAACCGCTCCTTCGCGAGTTCCACGTTCTGCGCCCACGAAGTGGTGGCCATGAGAACAGCTGAGGCGAGGACCAAACGGCGAAGTAAGGTGTCCCTGTTCATTTTATTCTTCCCGTTCCCGCATTAGATCCATGGCCTTTTGCACAGATTCCAGCCTCATTTCCCTGAGGGAGGCTTCCACCCGCTCCTCAACACGTCGCTGTTGTTCAGGCGATAACTTGTTGTGCAGTTCACTCCAGGGATGAGATCTTGCTGCACGTTGCAATTCGTTGCGCCGTATTTCCTCCAACATCGCCTTGGCACGCTTTTCATTTTGCTGTTGACGTTCCGGGGACATTTGCTCCTGGAGTTTTCGATAAGGTTTGGCCATTATACAGCCTTTCGCGTGACAGCGGCTAAAGGTGTTCGGTCTATCGCCGAATGACTTTGCATGGCAGAACTCTATAGCGGAATCGCCATCGGCTGCAACTGATTAGCGGTATTTGCAGTAGGCCCAAATCTCGCTATAATTGGGGCTCCATCCGGGGAGTTCGGAAGCATGACTTCAACACGTACAAAAGGCGGTCTTATGTTATCTCGTTTCATCACCCTTGCTGTGGCCAGTTTGATGTTGGTCATCTGCGCCTGCGAGCGGGCCACGGCGCCACCAACTGAAGGGGAGGGCGCAGTCTCGGTCGCGCCGGAGGTGGCGGGAAAGCCGCGTATCGCGCTGATCATGAAATCGCTGGCGAACGAGTTTTTCCTGACGATGGAGAACGGGGCGCGGGCGCACCAGCAGGCGCATGCGGATCAGTACGAACTGATCGCGCAGGGCATCAAGGACGAAACAGACGTCAGCCGTCAGATCCAGTTGGTCGAGCAGATGATGGCGCAGGGGGTGAATGCGCTGGTGATTGCGCCGGCGGACTCGAAGGCGCTCGTCTCGGTGTTGAAACGCGCGCAGGACGCGGGGATCGTCGTGATCAACATCGACAACAAGCTGGATGAAGGCGTGCTCGCGGAGAGGGGGCTGAAAATTCCGTTCGTCGGGCCGGACAACCGCAAAGGCGCGCGGCAAGTGGCGGAGTACCTGGTGCAGCAACTGAAGCCAGGCGATCCGGTCGCGATTGTCGAGGGTGCACCAAACGCCTACAACGCGATGCAGCGGAAGCTGGGTTTCGAGGAGGCGCTTACCGCCGCGGGAATGAAAATTGTCAGCAGCCAGACAGCGAATTGGGAGATGGCCCAGGCGAACCAGGTAGTCTCCGGGATGATTACGGAGCATCCGGAACTCAAAGCGGTCCTGTGCGCGAACGACAGCATGGCGCTGGGCGCGGTCGCGGCCTTGCGCGCGGCGGGGAAACTGGGGGAGGTGAAGGTCGTCGGGTTCGACAACATTTCGGCGGTGCAGGACCTGCTCAAGCAGGGCGAGATCATCGCCACGGCCGATCAGCACGCTGATCAACTCGCCGTCTTTGGCATCAAGTTCGCCCTGGATATTCTCGCCGGAAAACAGGCCCCGGCCGACAAGGAAACGCCCGTGGATCTAGTCCGTAAACCGTAGGCTGTAGGCTGTAGGACGAGGGACCCCAGAGGCAGTAGGGACGGCAGGGACAGCATGACGCACAGAATTAACCGGCGCACACGCCTGTCGTTTCTGGGGGACTATCTCGGTCTGCTTGGCGTGCTCGCGTTGCTCGTGGTGTTGTGCTCGCTGACGACGCAGCATTTCTTCTCGCTCATTACCTTCCGCACCATCGCGAATCAGATCCCGGATGCCGTCATCATCGCTTCGGGCATGACGCTTGTCCTCATCATCGCGGGCATCGACTTGTCCGTTGGCTCCCTGCTGGCGCTCTCTGCGGCGGTGCTTGGCGTGGCCATGGTGAATTGGCAGCAGCCGCTCGTGGTGGCGCTGCTGCTGGCATTGGCCACGGGACTGGGCGCGGGGCTGCTCAACGGCCTCGTGATTGTCCGTTGGAGGTTGCCGTCGTTTATTGTCACTCTGGGCATGCTTGAAGCGGCGCGCGGGGCGGCCTACCTGGCCACGGATTCGAAAACGCAATACATCGGCAGCCAGATCGAGGCCGTGGCGGAGGCGAATATTCTGGGCCTTGGGTTGCCCTTTGCCGTGGCACTGGTGACCGTGCTTGCATTGCAGGTGTTGCTGACGCAAACCCTCTTCGGCCGGCATCTCTTTGCTTTGGGCGGAAATGAAGAAAGCGCGCGTCTGAGCGGCGTGCGTGTCGAGCGGGTGCGCGTGGCGGTATTTACCCTCGCGGGCGGCCTCAGCGGGCTCGCCGCCATCATTCATTGCGCGCGGCTTGGCGCTGCGGACCCGAACGCCGGCATCGGCTACGAGTTGAACGCGATTGCCGCCGTCGTCATTGGCGGCACGAGTCTCATGGGCGGGCGCGGCTCCGTGGTGCGGACCCTATTGGGCGTGCTGATTATCGCGGTCCTGGAAAGCGGTCTTGCCCAAGCGGGGGCGGGGGAACCCACCAAGCGGCTGGTCACCGGTGGCGTCATCGTCGCGGCGGTGATTATGGATTATTACCGGAATCGGGAAAGACTGTAGGCTGAAGGCTGTAAACTGTAGGAAGAGGGGACGGCAGGGACTACAAGGACGGGGACGAAGACGCCCATAGCTGTGGCGTTGTCGCAAGGCGCACGTGCCCGCGCGCTGCTTTGGCTCCTCTCTTCCTACAGCCTACGGTCTACAGCCTACAGCCTACAGCCTAACCTAAATCCCGCTGCCGCCGCTGTGGATGCCGCATTCTTTGCTGTCGTCAGCGTTGAGTGCATTGAACCAGCGCCACCGGCCCGCGCGCTTGTCTTCACCGGGGAGCGTGGGCGTGGTGCAGATCTTGCATCCGATGCTCGTGTAGCCCTTGTCGTAGAGTTCACTCTTGGGCACGTCGTGTTCACGGATATAGGCGTTGATGCGGTCGTCGTCCCAATCCACCAGCGGGGCAATCTTGAGGAGCTTGCGCCCCTTGCGGTCGACGATCTGGGCTTTGGGCGTGTCCACGCGGAAGGCGGAGTGATCGCGGCGCAGGCCCGTGAACCACACGTCCAGCGTCTCGAGCGCGCGCTGGTTCGGCTCGACTTTGCGGAGGTTGCAGCAGTATTCCTGTTTTGCCTTGCTGTCAAAAAACAGGTACTCGCCGTGCTGCGCGATCATCTTGCGTAGGCGCGCGGGGTCCGGCGTGAAGCGCTCGATGGTGATGCCATAGCGCTGCTCGACCTGCTCCATGAGCCGGTAGGTCTCCTCATGCAGGCGCAAGGTATCGACGGTAATCACGCGGATGCCGGGGGCCACGCGCGACATGATGTCGATCATGACGCAGCCGGTGTCCTGGAAACTGGTGATAATACCCGCGCGATCACCATGGTTCTCCAGCGCCCAGGTGAAGAGCGCCTCCGGCGTCATTTCATTCAGTTCTTCGACGAGCGTTTCGCTCGTTGCCACAGCCATGGTGTCACCTCTTGGGATGGGAAGTATGGGAAGAATAGGAATTATGGGAAGAAAGACCAGGAATTAGATTATTCATCCTCATCCTTCATCCCTCATCCTTCATCCTTCTCACTTCGCCGGCTCGAGGGCCAGCATTTCATGCAATTTCTCCACGCCCACGCGATGGGACCAATCGCCAAATTTTTCATCCCCCTGACGCTGCTCCTGCCAGAGATCCAGGAGCCGTGAAAGCGTGGGGACCAGTTCCGCGAACTTGATAGTTGGAATAAGCGTCTCGTTGATTCGGGTGCCCAAATAGTCGCCCGCGACGGACAGTGTATAGCGCTCCGGGCCTTTGCCGACGAGGCCAATCTCCGCACTGGCCGAGCGTGCGCAGCCGTTGGGGCAGCCGGTCATGCGAATCGTCACGTCCAGATCGCCGTAACCCGCCGCCACCAGCCCCTCCATCACCTGCGGAAACGCCCGCTCGGCTTCTGACTGCGCCAGCGGGCAGAGCGGCAATGCCGGGCAGGCCATCTCCTGGCGGCGAATCGTGGGGATGTTCCGGTCGGTCGGGATGTTGTACTCGTCGAGGTACGCCTGGACCGCGTCCACGTCTTCATCGCGGATATATCCGAGAATGACGTTATGGTGCGGCGTCAGGCGGACGTCGCAATGGAACCGCTCGACGATCGCGCGCAACCCGCTGCGGAACTGATGGCCGCCCTCGAAATCGCGGATGCGCCCGTTCTCAATCCACACGCCGACATAGTTGAAGCCTTCCTGGAATTGCTTGTGCCAGCCGAGGTAATCCGGCTGCGCCGTCGGCTTAATGTTGCGCGGTTTCGGGAACTCGCGGCCCGCGTATTCATAGACCTTCTGCTGGAACGCCTCGATGCCCATGCGGTCGAGCGTGTATTTCAGGCGCGCCTGTTTGCGGTCTGTCCGCTCACCGTAATCGCGCTGAACCTTGATGATGGCCTCGATGATGTCCCACAGGTCCGCTTCCTGCACATGCGCCACAGGACTGCCCGCGCGCGCGTAAGTCTTTTCCTGGCCGTGCGAGAAGCCGAGGCCGCCGCCCGCCAGAATTTCGTAACCGGTCACGCGGCCATTCTCGGTGCCGGCCATAATGCCCAAGTCCTGGGTGTAAACGTCGATGGAATTATCGAAGTCCGTCGCAAAGCCGATCTTGAACTTGCGCGGCAGATAATGCTTGCCATAGAGCGGATCCACCACTTCTTCGCGGAGGTCGCCCTTGAAACTGACAGAGCCGTCCTCGTGGACGGTGGCCTTCTCCTCGTTGATAAACAAGTCGAAGTACGCGTTGCCGGCGGGGATGGTGCGTTCCTTCACCACGGTGGCCATACCGATCAGGTCGGCCTGGCAGTCTTTGTACTGTGGGTCGATGTCCGCCACGGGGTTCGCCATGACGGCGCGCACCACGTCGCCGCAACCGCCCTGGGTGGTCATCTGGCCAAGGAGGTTGAGCTTGTTCACCAGGGGACGGTAGTGCTTCTTCACGACGCCGTGGAACTGGAAGCCCTGCCGCGACGTGGCCCGTAAATCGTGCTGTCCCAACTGGCCGCAAAGATCGTCGCAGAGCAGGTACTGTTCCGCGGTGATGCGCCCGCCCGGAAACTTCGTGCGCACCATCACATAGTACTCCTTGTCCAGCCCCTGCTTCTTCCGGTCGCGCCGGGAGTCCCGGTTGTCTTGCTGGTAGGTGCCGTGGTGCTTCAGCAGGGTGACCGTGTCTTCGCTAAAATGATCCAGCGGACTGGCCAGTTCTTCGGCAATATTGCCGTAAAGCCCGCCGCTGCTGACCTTTACCGCCTCGGTGCCGGAAAGTACCGTGAGGTCGCCCTTGCTCTCAATCAGGTTGGCCATATTGAACGCTAAACCCCTTTGACCTTTGGCTGAACGCCACTTTGTTTCACACAGGAACCTCGGAATACGCCGGGAAACTATGCCATAGACCGTAGTCGCATTTCCTGCTTTTTGGTGAATTATGACATATGTTACAAGTGAAGTCAAGTATGGCGCAGGGCCAACGCATCTAATTGTGCCTAAGTCCGGAAATGCACGGGCGGCTTCTTCCACACCTCTTGTCAGCCGCTTGGTGCAACACAAGAGACATCTGAATTGATGCAGCGAACCATTTAGCCCCGAAAGGGCGTCCGCGCGTAGCCGGGGGTGGAGCGCAGCGAAACCCCCGGAAGGTGGCGCCAGCCCCGAAGCGCCCTGAAGGGGCGCAGGCGAGTACCTGGGCGGTGCATATCGGCAGCAGAGAAGAAACGATGCGGGACGATCTTGGCGAGTACATTGAATCAGACCAGGGTGAGGGAACGATACCTTTGGCCTCACTGCCGAATCCTGCGCCCCTTCAGGGCGCGCGAGGGGGAAGCGTCCGCGATCCGGGGGTTTCGCTGCGCTCCACCCCCGGCTAATTGCGGACGCCCCTCCGGGGCCAAAACATCACGTTGCCGAATGATCCGTTCAGGATTTAGATGCGTTTGCCCTAAAAAGTATGGCCCCCCGGATCAGAGCAAGGAGAGCCAAACGTTGTGCCGACAGAAATCTTATTACAAACCTAGAGAATATTCTTTATAATAGGCTTGGTCAGCGTGGGATGGATCATTCTCTGGCCAAGGTGAAGTATGCGAAGAATCTTTCCCCGAATCAGTCTGCATTGGGCGCCGTTGCTCGTTTTGCTCGTGGGATTCGTCAGCACGGCCGCGGTGACGTACAGCTTCTGGCTCTCGGCCGTGTCGAAGGATGCGGCGCGGTTCGACTATTCCACCGCGGAGATGTGCGACATGATTGAGGGGCGGCTTGAGACCTACACGACGCTGTTGCGCGGCACAGCCGCGCACTTTGCCGCCTCGGAAGACGTGGACGCCACGGAATTTCAGCGTTTCGTCGAGCGCACCAAGCTGTCCTCGCGGTACCCTGGAAGTCAGGGCATTGGGTTCTGTCAGCGGGCGACGGCAAGCGACATTCCGGCTATCGAAGCGCGGCTGCGCGCCGAAGGCTTTCCGGACTATCATGTCTGGCCGGACGGAGAGCGGCGAGAGTACTACCCCATCCTCTATCTGCAGCCGCAGGACCGCCGAAACCAGGCCGCCATCGGCTATGACATGTATTCTGAGGCCGTGCGCCAGGCCGCCATGGACATTGCGCGGGACATCGGGCTCTCCGTGGCCTCGGGCAAAGTGACCCTGGTCCAGGAGATAGACGAAGAGCAGCAGGCCGGCTTCTTGATTTATGTGCCTGTTTACCAGGGCGGGCAGATCCCCGCCACGGTTGAAGACCGCCGGGAAGCACTCCTGGGCTTCGTTTACGCCCCCTTCCGGGCGGGCGACCTTTTCGAGAGCATTTTTGGCCGCGTGGAGACGCGGTTGCACTGCAGCATCTACGATGGCACGGAACCGCTCGCGGAGAACCTTCTGTACGGTCCCCCGCGGAATTCTTTCTCCGGTTCCCCCTACCTCGAAACGACGGTGACCCTCCAGATTGCGCAGCGCCCCTGGTCCATCCATTTCAGTACGGCCCCGGTCTTTGACTACAACTCGAGCCGCCATTACGTGGGTTACGCCGCGGGGGCAGGTCTTTTTGTGAGCGTATTGTTGTTCCTGATGACCTGGGCGCAAATGCGGGCCCTGGCGGCGGCCGAAGGGGCGGAAGCGCAATTGAAGGAACTCGCCGGCACCCTCGAACGGCGCGTGCAAGAGCGGACGGCGGAGGTCGAACGGCGCGCGGCGGAAGTGAAAGCGATGGCCGCCGAAGTGACCCAGGCGGAATACCGGGAGCGGCAACGGCTGGCTCTGGTGTTGCACGATGACCTGCAGCAAATTCTGGTGGCCACGAAGCTGCGCCTGGCCGGCGCATTGCTCGAAGGGGGAGAAACGGCCGAGGCGGCGAACCAGGCGGATGAACTGCTCGAGCAGGCCCTGCAGGTCACCCGCACACTGTCCTCCGACCTGAGCCCGCCGGTGCTGCAGGAGCGTGGGCTGGACGCGGGCATCGACTGGGTCGTGCGCCGGATACGGCGGGAGCATGGACTGGTCGCGCACGTCGAGAAGAGCGGCAAGTTGCCGTTCTTCCAAAACGAGGGTGTCGCGCTGTTCTTGCTCCGCTCGGTGCGTGAACTGCTGTTCAACGTCGTGAAGCACGCCGGCGTGACCGAATGCCGGTTGGCGTTGGTCAGCGAGGGCGGCTTTCTCCGGATGAGCATTCAGGATTCAGGGGTGGGCTTTGATCTCTCCCGCCTGGAGGAGACGGTGGCCGCGGACCATTTCGGACTGTACAATGTCCGCCGCCGCCTGGAATTCCTGGGAGGCAGTCTGGATCTCGCCAGCATTCCGGGACAGGGCACCACGGTCGTACTGACTGTGCCCGTTGACGCCGGGCAAACGGCACAGGAACCCACGCCCGGCCAGGATCTTGATTGGACGAAGCTGGCGGACATTGCCCGAGATGACGCGGCTTCAGACGGGCAGATTCGCGTCCTCCTGGCAGACGACCACCAGATCGTGCGGGAGGGCCTGATCCGGCTGCTCCGCAAGGAAAAGGACATCCTGGTGGTCGGCGAAGCGTCGAACGGACAGATGGCCGTCGAGATGACCCGTGCTTTGCTTCCGCACGTCGTCGTGATGGATCTCGGCATGCCCTTGCTGAACGGCATCGAAGCGACACGGCAAATCAAACGGGAGTTCGCGGCGGTGCGCGTCATTGGACTGTCCATGCACGAGAAGGACGAGATGCAAGGGGCCATGCTCGAGGCGGGGGCGAGTGCATTCGTGTCGAAAGACGCGGCCTCCGGCGCGCTGTTGACGGCCATTCGCAGGCTCAAGAGCGCGGAAGCGATGCCCAGCGACACCGCCTGCAAGGTCTGAGGGTCAGAACCGCGGCGGCCAGTCTGACCGGTTGGACGGGTGCGGCAAGTCTGACAGGTCCGCCGGAGTAGAATGCCACGATCAGACTACAAGGGGAGGGGACAAGTGATGGTCAGCGCGGTGCTGCGCCTGCATTGTGAAGATGTCAAGGGCATCGTCTACAACGTTTCCCGCTTCATCTACGAGCACGGGGGAAACATCATCGATGCCCAGCAGCACACCGAGCAGTTAGACAAGCGGTTCTTCATGTGGGTGCACTTCGACTGCACCGACTTGGCCGTGGATCGCGGGGCGCTCCGCAAGCACTTGGAAAAACTGGCGGCCCAATTCGCCATGACGACAGAACTGTCGTTCTCCGACGAGCGCAAGCGGATGGCGATTCTCGTGTCCAGCTATGATCACTGCCTCTACGATCTGTTTCTCCGGCACCAGTACGGCGAAATTGACGCGGATATCGGTGTTGTACTCAGCAACCATGAAACGCTGGCACACGTGGCGAAGAGTTTTAACGTGCCGTTTGTTCATGTGCCCGTTTTGGCGGGCGGGAAACAGGCGGCCGAGGAAGAGATGCTGCGCGTGTTCCGGGAACACGAGATAGAGTTCCTGGTTCTGGCCCGGTACATGCAAATCCTGACACCGCTTCTGGTGGACTCCTATCGGCACCGGATCATCAACGTCCACCACGGGTTCCTGCCGGCATTCAAGGGTGCGCGGCCCTATCATCAAGCCTATGAGCATGGTGTCAAGCTCATCGGCGCCACCAGCCACTATGTCACCGCGGAATTGGACATGGGCCCCATTATTGAGCAGGAGACGGTGCGCGTGAGTCATTCCCATAGCGTCGAAGATCTCATTTCCCTTGGGCGCGACGTGGAAAAGAAGGTCTTGGCCCAAGCCGTTCGGGCGCACGCCGCGGGAAGAATCATGGTGTACCGGCGGCGGACGATAGTTTTCAGGAATTAGCCCGTTTGCAGTTGGATTGTACGCAAGATGTGTCGAAAAGCTTTGGCTCTTCCCGTAGCGTCCGGTCTCTGTATTACTAACCTTCAAAATCTTATTGCGCCACGCAGAATCTCTCCGGCGGTCTTGCGCACCAAAGCAGTTATCCGAAGTTCTTTCGTTCTCTCTCCGTGTTGTCCGTGCGCTCCGTGATTCAACTTCCCATGCCGGCTTCCATCTGCGTTTATCTGCGGCATCTGCGGTTTTCCCTGTCGCCAATTTGGTTGCGGCTATGCCGCGCTGTGCCGGACGCTACGGAAAAGACCATTTGGTTCCGGTTACGCCGGGTCAGGGAGCCCACGTTGGCAGGCAGGCTCACAAACTCAGCTTCGGATCCAGCCGGACCGTGCTCGCCGCCATTTCGTCCCAGGTCACTTCACGTTGTTCATAAGCCGCCATGCGGCCCAGGATGCTGGTCATCGTGCTCTCGGCGCTCGCTTCGATATTGTGGAGCGTCTGGCCGTTTTGCAAAGCGGTGCAGAAGTCGTGAATGTTGATGACCGCGCCGTCATGGTAGATCTTACCCGTATTCCCGCCTTTCCACCCGTTCTTCTTACCCCTGATTTCAACGTCGCCACCGTAATGAGACTCGACGGTGCCTTCGCTGCAGAATAGGCGCATACAGAGATCGTCAAAACCATAGTTGAACTGCGTCGAACTGAAATCGACCAAGACGTCGTTGGCGTAAACGTAGCCGACAACAAAATGGTCCCAGCAGTCCCCGACATCCACCCGAACGCGCCGGCCGCCCCAACCATGGGCTTTCACGGGATGCCCCTGGAGATACCAGTTGGCCACATCCAGCACATGGATGTTCTGTTCGACGATGATATCGCCGCTGAGCGCCTTGTCGAAGACCCAGTTGCGCAGCCGCGCTTCTTCGGTGCCGGGCGGCATCTTAATGCCCAGGCGGCCCGTGTGGTAGAAGAACTGGCCGCAGACTGGCTCCCCAATAAACCCTTCGTGCACGCGCTGTGCCGCGCCCTGAAAAAACTCATTGCTGCGCGTCTGAAAATCGACGAATACGCTCTGATTCCCGCGCACTTTTTCCGCGGCGTCCAGGATGTCCTTGCAGCCGGGAACTTCCACCGCGATGGGTTTCGCCAGGTATACGTGTTTGCCCTTCGCCAAGGCCGCCACGGCCTGCTCCGGGTGGAAGTAGGGGGGACTGATGATGGCAACGGCATCGAGTTCGTGCTCCAGCAATGCATGATAGCCGTCCAGTCCGGTGAAGCGTCTTTCTGGCGGCACGCCATGCTTTTCACCCGCCGCGTCCACACGGTCCTGGAATACATCGTGCAGCGCCACCACTTCCGCCAAGCCGCTCTCATTGAAGAGGCCGGCAATCCAGGCGCCCCGCCCCCCGCAGCCGATGACCCCCACGCGGACCTTGTTGTTCGCCGCCGTGGCGGACCGCACTACACCTGGAAGTATTGCCATCCCCGTTGTCAGCGCCGCTCCGTATTGCAGGAACTGCCGCCGCGGCACGTTGCTCCCCCGTATCTCTTTCATGGCTCCGCCCTCCCGTTTCGTAGGCCCACAGGCTATCACGCAGCCGAGCGCCATGCAATAGGCAGCAGCATTTGGTATTATCAAGAGCATGGCTCCAGTTGTAGCGATAGATTCCGAATTGAATCGAGTGGTCGACATTATCGTTGATACCGTCCACCCGAAGCGGATCATTCTCTTTGGATCGCGGGCACGAGGTGATTCACGGCAGGGCAGCGATGTCGATCTACTTGTCCTATTGCCAAATGATAGCCCCTATTTGAATTACAGGGTTAGAACCATAGGGAACATTCTAAGAAAAATGAAGGATATTTCTTTTGCGGAAGACCTGCTCCTGTACTCCGAGGAAGAGTTTGAGCGCCTTAAGGAATCTGACATACATGTACTTGGTACGGCCGCGAGAGAAGGCCTGGAACTTTATGCTGGATCGTGAGTCAGTTCGGCAATTACTCATGGCTGCGGAAAGTGATTATCGAGCTCTAAATGGCATGCTGGCCGGCGGGGACGAGTACTTCACAGATGAAGCTTTCGGTCTATTTGTCCAGCAGGCCCTTGAGAAATGCCTGAAGGTCTGGCTCGCACTGAATAGCATCAGCTACCCTTACACGCACAGTCTGCGCTTGCTCTTAAAAATGCTTGCTGAGACTGGGATGGATGTGGAGCCATATTGGGACTTGGTCGACTACAGTGTGTTTGCGGTAAATGGCCGCTATACTCATGGCGTAATCGACCTGGAATTCGACCGGGAAGAATGTCTCGAACGTGTCGGTCGACTCTATGCCAGAGTCAATCAACTTTTTGAAATCAAAGAGTGGCCAGATCCATCCGTCTAGGATATCAATCAGCTTGGCCAGATCAGCTTTCAGGGTTGAAACACGGTATTAATCGGCGCGCGGAAGCAGCGGGGACAAAGGAGGGCGCCGGCCGCGCGGCCACGGGTAGTCTTCTCACAACAGGCCACGCAGCAGACCGCGTGACAGTGCTGGCAGACGAGGCCGATGTCGCCCGAGATCTGCGGGATATTGGGGAGTTTTCCCTCATAGGCTTCGGCCGGCCAGGGCGGGCGGCGCAGGGGCTTGCGGCATTCGAGACAGACCGACGCCTTCACCTCGGGCTGCATGATGTTGGCGCCGAGCCAGCGCGGGCCTTTGCGGTCCAGCACAAAGCAGTGCGCCGCCTCGCAATAAGGGCAGGTGTATTCGGCCAGCTTGTGCCCGGTCACGTCCGCGCGCGCCGAAACGACAAGCGCAACTTCCACCCCTTGCAGCGGCCGCAATTCGGCTGTCTGAAAGGCCATGGGCCGCTGGCAGATCGAGCAGGTGCTTTCGAGGACGGGATTGCGCACAACGGCCCTGCCCACCGATTTCCCCTTTTCCCGCAGCTTCCCTCCCCAGAAGACAATGACCAAGCCCACCACGAAGAAAACACTTGTTGCTCCGAGAATCCAAAAATCAATCAATCCCATGCACGTGCCTCACATTTCAACTTAGCATAACCTTCGGTCATCGCAACCTTGGTTGTCAATTTGACGCGCCATGCCTATACTTACGTCATGCTCACAATATGTACCGCATTTATCGCCGTTATGCTGGGTCAAACGCCCGAGCGTCTCTATGGAGAGATTCCAAAGGACGTGCCCGTATACCGTCTTCCGGAGCCGCTCCAAGGGTGCGAATTTGGCGCCGTTTGGCTGGACAATCAATGGCAAGACATCGACAATGTGCCTACACACCGGATTGTGGAAGTGGTGGCGGACGCGCCTTGGCTGGCGGCGGCAGGGCAGGGAACCCCGCGCACAAGCATGTCCGTGAAAAGTCTCAAGGACGCCGAAAGAGAGCCGCTCCATTTGCGCAAGTCACGCCTCGAGAATGGCTGGAAGAAGGCCGAGTTTGTCGCTTGGGTCGGGCCGAACAAGGAAATTCCGGTCAAGAAGGAGGAACTTAGGTTTGCCGAGGATGCGCAAAAAGCGGAACAGGAAGTGCTGAATCGGCTCATGCCTCCGGAAGAAACTCCTTCTGCGGCCGGGATCACGGCGGAGAACACAGAACCAACCCCCAACGGTTTCGTCAAAACGTGGGGAGGACACATTCTACTCACGCTCGTAACGGCCGCGCTCATCGCGGTGGTCGTCAAGTTTCTGGTGCTTGAATCGTGACACTCCGGATGTGTCTCGCACCCACTTCCGATTCCCAATGCGCGCTCAAATGAATTCGTTCAGGATATTCTCCAGCAACTCCTGACGCCCGCTTTGCGGTTCCGGTTCGCCTTGTTTCAGCGTCAGGGCTTCCAGTTGCTCGAAGCCAACTTTTCCTTTCAGGATATCGCTGCCGAGCCCCTTGTCCCAGCCGGCGTAGCGCTGCTTCACGAACTTGTCGATGCGGCCGTCCTTGATCAAGGCCACCGCGTTCTTCAATCCGCGGGCGAAAGCGTCCATCGCGCCGATGTGGGCGTGGAACAGGTCCACGGGGTCAATCGATTGCCGCCGCAGTTTCGCATCAAAATTCAAGCCGCCGGTGGTGAAGCCGCCGCCCTTCAGAATGGTGATCATCGCCAGGGTCGTGTCGTAGAGATCCGTGGGGAACTGGTCCGTGTCCCAGCCGAGCAAGGTATCGCCACGATTGGCGTCCACGGAACCCAGAATCCCGTTCGCCACCGCGAACGCCAGCTCGTGTTGGAACGTGTGACCCGCGAGCGTGGCGTGGTTGGCCTCTATGTTCAGCTTGAAGTCATTCGTCAACTTGTAGTGCTGCAAGAAGGCATAACAACTGCCCGCGTCGCTGTCGTATTGGTGCTTGGTGGGCTCTTTCGGCTTCGGCTCGATATAAAACTGGCCCCGGAAACGGATCTTCTTCTTGTAATCCACGGCCATGTGCAGGAACGCGCCCAGTTGATCGAATTCGCGCTTCATGTCCGTATTCAGCAGCGTGTCATAACCTTCGCGCCCGCCCCAAAACACATAGCCTTCGCCGCCCAGTTCCTTCGTGATCTCCACCGCCTTCTTCACCTTGGAAGCGGCATAGGCGAAAACAGTGGGGGAGGGGTTCGTGGCCGCGCCCGCCATGAAACGGCGGTTCGAGAATAAATTGCTCGTCCCCCAGAGCACCTTGACGCCCGTGTCTCTTTGAAGCTGCTTTGCCAACTTCACGATCGCGTCAAGCCGCTTGTTCGTCTCGGCCAGCGTCGCGCCTTCCGGAGCGATGTCGGCATCGTGGAAACACCAGTAGTTCACGCCCAGCTTCGTGAAGAACTCGAACGCCGCGACCATCGTCTCCTCGGCCACGCGCATCTCGTCCCCCGCGCCATTGTAACGGCGCAGCATCGTCGGCAGGCCGAACATGTCGCCGCCCAGTCCCTTGAACGTATGCCAATAGCACACCGCAAAACGCAAGTGCTCCGCCATAGTCTTGCCAAGGATCTTTTGCTTCGGGTTGTAATGCTTGAAGGACAGCGGGTTCTTGCTGTCCGGTCCTTCGTAACGAATGGGCGATACGCCCGGAAAATATTCGGTCATGGTCGTTGCTCCTTCGCGGTCTTTGCCCTGTTGTGATAAATCGTGAGTAGCCTAACAAGCCGTGGTAGGAATGAACAAGTGACAAACGGGATCGCTGATTTATCCCTGCTATTCCTCGCCCCCCGGTGGCCGTAGGATTTGTAGTCTTGCGCGTAATCTCTTGCGCCATTTCAACTGTTGCTCGTCAGTCAAATGATCTGCCGGATCAACATGTACTTCACCAACAAAGCATCGAATCTCGGAATGGCTGTAATTCTCTGGTAGTGGTTCATGCCAAGGGCGAAATTTGCAGAGAGTACCCTCATTAAATTGCTCCCGTGGAATGTCCCCCACCCTAAGCGCGGCAATTCCCCAATCTGGAAATCCCCTGATCACGTCCTCGGGCGCGGAATACATCTCGCGGTTGCAGGAAATGTCCGGTAGTTCGACTGCATCAAGGGCGATGAGACCCTGATACACCACGCCCGGAGGGAGCCGTCGAAAGAGCCGTTCACTCCTGGGGAAATGCTGATTCGGTTGAAGCCTCTTCCCCGGCCCCTCAGGTTTGTGCATGACAGAGGATTTGGGATTCCACAAAGCTGATTAGAAGTTGCATACCATCTTCATTCGTGGAAAACTTGAAGACCCCTTCGTCTTCGCCCCCCGTCTCATGCACATTGAAATCAGTGACAGAGACCAAGGCCATGTTGGAGGTATTCTTGATCTCCACATAGACCTCATGGTTCGCAGCCCAGAACGTAATCCCAACACCGCCCACGGCTGAGGGCGCAACCCGAGCAGGGCAGACAGATATGCGCTTGAGAATCTGCGCTGCAACGTTAATGGCCGAAATATCTGGAGCAGGCGCTTGATATCCATTCCAACCGTCATCCAACTGATTGAAGTGTTGGATCCTCTGTAAATACTCGACTTTCCACTCCGGCAGCTCCAGATTATCAGCCTGGTTTGCTTTATCGAAAGATTCTTCTGCCATCCATGATTTTCCAAGTGAGGCGTTGCAACCTTACCGTAGTTTCCAACAGTATCTCTGAAGCCTGCAAGGAAATCAAAGGATTGGCAAGCTCAAGGCGAACATTCGAGTGTCGTCGTAATGCCCCTGCAGGTAGAGCGCTTCGCGCTCGCGACCAATTTCCGCAAACCCAAGTGATCGAAGCAGTGCGGCGAGATTGTCCTCGCGCGGCCCCGCCGGGGTCAGGATCATGCGTACGGATTGCTGTTGCGCCGCTTCTTGCATTATCGTCTGGAGGCTGCGCCGTGCCGCGTCTGAGGCATAATCCGCGGCGTCGCGGAAGTAGACCCAGGCACGCACGGTCCCCGGAACATGTTCGGGGCGCAGCCGGAGGAGGCCAAGGGGACTCCCGTCCCGCCGCACCAGAACGAGTTCCCGATCTACGCCTCGCGGGTGGACAGCGTCCATCTCGCGGTCGTAGCGCGTGGCCAGGAGCAACCCCGTCTCGGTGGCCGTGAAATACGCGGCGTCGTTCCAATTCTCCCACTGTTGCAGCCATGCCGCATCCGCCTCTTCGACCGGGCGCACGCCGAGGTGCAGCCGGAAGGCGGCACGCGCCAGCGCAAATAGCGACGGCCGCTGCTGTGGTTCAAGCTGTTGCTGCATCCGGCTGAAATTGACGCCGGCGGACGATAGCGTGTTAAACGCCGCAATGGCCGCGCTTAGCCACGCGCGCTGCGCCTCGCACCAAGCCGCATATGGATGCCGGTGATCGCCGCCCAATGCCTGATGCACGGCCGACACGCCACCGCCGCACAGGTGCCTGGCCCAGCAACGCAGGCATTCACTCGTGGTGGTTGCCCCAACGTCGTCAAACGTTTTCAGCTTCTCTTCGTCCAA
>JACPGD010000282.1 GCA_016182645.1 Candidatus Hydrogenedentota bacterium
ATCCCGGTTACGCCGGACAGACCATTCTTCCCTTGTCCTTCGAGCGCGTGCGCATCCTCCGCGAAAACATCCAGTACCAGAAATACCCCGCCAGCATCGAGGTCGACGGCAACATCAACGCGGCAAACGCCGCGAAGCTCGCCCGTTTTGGTGCGGAACGCTTCGTCCTGGGCACCTCCAGCCTCTTTCTCGGTCCTGAAATCCCCCTCGCGGACGCCCTCGCCGCCTTCCGCCGGGAAACCACCGCCCAACAACACCTTGTGTAACGGGAGCATGGCGGTCCTTGTCCGCGCCCTCTCTTGGGCCGCAACTCGCAACGCGCAACGTATTCCCGCTATAGTCAGTGCCGAGGAGAACCCCCATGGAACCCACATCCACCGGCGCACCGCTACCCCAGGTGCTCAGCCTCTTTCGCGCGCATCCGTGGCACGGCATCCACATCGGCCCGAACGCCCCCGCCGTGGTCAACGCCTTCATCGAAATGACCCCGACAGACACCGTCAAGTACGAACTCGACAAGGTCACCGGCCTGCTCCATGTCGACCGGCCCCAGCGCTACTCGAGCGTCTGTCCCGAAGCCTATGGCCTTATCCCGCAAACCTTTTGCGGCCCGCGCGTGGCCGAGTTCTGCCGCCAAAAGACCGGCCGCGAGAGCATTATTGGTGACGGCGATCCGCTTGATGTCTGTGTGCTCACCGAGAAGCACATTGACCACGTCAATATCTTTATGCGCGTGCGCCCCATCGGCGGCCTTCGCATGATCGACGGCGACGAAGCCGACGATAAGATTATCGCCATTCTCGAAGGCGACCCGTCCTATGGCTATTGGCGCGACATCTCTCAGTGCCCGGTCATGCTTACCGAAAGGCTCCGCCACTATTTCCTCACCTACAAACAATCGCCGGACATCGAAAAGCGCCAATGTGAAATCACCCACATCTACGGCGAGGAAGAGGCCCGCGAAGTCATCCGCCGCAGCCGCGCGGACTACCGGGACAAGTACGGCGACGTCGAAGAAATGCTGGAAAAGGTGCTGGAAGTTTCCTCACGGATGCACCGGCAGTAGCCTTGCGTCAGAAGTCGCACACTCGCTGAGCGCGCGACTTGCGCCAGCGCTCCGATCGGGAGTCTGTGCCTACTCAATCGCGCGCTCGGCGAGCGCGTGACTATTGGCTCGCCGGTACTATTCCGCTTTTCCTCGTTGCCACTATGAGGCATTTGCGAAATCGGCATTTTTTCTGATCGCCCGCGCAGCGCGGCTACGCCGTCGCTCTCGGCGTCGCAAGCGCAGGAAGGTACCCGTCTGGACGCGGAAACGCTGGCCGCAGGGCAGGATGAAGCGGCTGGGAGCCTGGTGGAGAGAGAGTTCTCCTGTTTGAAGTGAGTACAGCCGGGAAGCCTGGGGCGTGTCTATGGTGGCGTTAATAAATAAAGGTATCAAATTGGTTTTGCCGATTGCGGGCGAATGGTGTAGTTCCAGTCCCCGTGAAACTTGTCGCGCTCCAGATTTAGGCGCCTCATTTCCTCTTCCGTGACCTTGCGGCCCGTCGGGTATTTGCGCCGATCCAAGCGACAGGTCACTTTCAGACCTTTGGCCGTGGCCGTCCGAGAGATCAGCTTGACGATCGTCTCGTAATCCCTCAACGGTTCGCCACGCCAGTTCGAGGAGATGAAGGAGAATAGCCGATGTTCCACTTTGTTCCATTTGCTTGTCCCCGGCGGGAAATGGCACACGGAAACACAAAGGCCCGTTTCATCCGCCAGCTTCTGCAGTTCCAATTTCCACAGCCGCAACCGCGACCCGTTGCTGCCGCCGCCGTCCGCCGTGATCAGCAGGGCTTTGGCTTCGCAGTACAGGCGCCGGCCTTCGTGGTGCCACCAGCCTCGAATGGACGCCACGGCAAACGCCCCCGTGTCGTGGTCGGTCCCCACATTCACGAAGCCCGTGTTACGCTCCAAGTCGTAGATGCCGTAGGGGTACGCACGGGGAACGTCCGGTTGGGGGAAGTCGTGACCCTGGACCTTGACGGGTTTTTTCGCGGGCAACCATTGCCGGCCGCCGTTTTCGTAGTCTCCGATCAGCTCTTTCTTCTTCGTGTCCACGGAGATGACGGGGGTTCCCTTCGCCAAGGCCCCTTTGACTTGCGTGTTGATGTACCGAAATTGCGCGTCCCGATCGGGGTGGTCGCCGCCTTCTTCTGTCTTGCGGTTGCTTTGCAGGCTGTAGCCTTGCTCGTGGAGGAGTTGAGCGACCTTCACGTGACTGATCGGATGTTTCTGCCGGGTCAACTGCGCGGCCACGGTGCGCGTGCTCTTGCATAGCCAGCGCAGCGGCGATTCCGGGTCGCATCGCGATTCCGGATCGATCAGGCGATCCAGCGCGGTCAACAAGCGGGGATCGTGGGTCGTGATGCTCTTGCGTCCCGCCCCCGGTTGCCGGACGCGTCCCGGCGGGGGAGCCAGTCCAGCCTCGATTTCCTCGATACCTTTGGCAATGGCCTTGCGGGACAGGCCGCACACCCGGCTGACTTCCGATATGCCGCCATGACCCAAGGCGCGCGCTTCATTGGCGGCCGTGAGTCGTCGCGTACGCTCATCCAGCAGCGACCAGACGCCGGCCAACTTCTCCTCAAGCCCGGTGGGAGTCTTCATGCCCAGAATCATACACCCGACCCGGCTCTATTTGCTACCTTTATTTATTAACGCCGCCCAAGTGGACTGTTTTCATAAGTATGCCAACGTGAATTTGTGCAACGCCCGGTGCCAGATCCGCACACGAATTCAGGCAGCTACTTCGACCGCGCGCGTCCCCAGCGTTGCGCGGGGCGATGAAAGATGTCGATGTCCGGCGTGTCGTTCGCTTGCGGCGGGCCGGGGGTGCCGCGGCCGTTGTTGACGGTTTCCTGCAGGTGTTGCGTCATGCTGTCCACCCTCTCGGGGTGCTGCGTGGCGAGGTCGGTGGTTTCGGCGAGATCTTCCGCGAGGTTGTAGAGTTGGAGTTGCGGCTGTGCGGGCGCTTTCTCGGAGTAGAGCACGAGTTTCCAGGGTCCTTGCCGCAGCGCAAAGCGGCCGCCGACGTCATGGTGCACGAGGTCCTCTCGCAGGGACGCAGTAGCGGCGCCGATGTAGGCTGGCAGCATGTTGACGCTGTCCTCACCCGCATTCTCGGGAAGGTGTGCGCCGAGAAGGGCGGCGCAGGTGGCCATGAGATCGTTGTGACAGATGAGCTGGCTGCACTGGGTTCCCGGCGGGACGACGCCCGGCCAGCGTACGACGAACGGCACGCGATGGCCGCCCTCCCAGATGTCGCTCTTGTGCCCGCGGTAGGGCCCGCTGGGCAGGTGGCCGTGCTCGACGAGTGTCGCCCAACCGGTGTAATGCGAGTGGCCGTTGTCCGTCGCGAAAATCACGAGTGTGTCGTCTGCCACGCCAGCGTTCTCCAGTGCCTGGAGGACCTGTCCCGCGGACCAGTCGGTCTCCATGATGAAATCCGCGACGGGCGAGATGCCGCTCTTGCCCTGGAATGGGGGTGACGGCGCCAGTGGCTCATGCGGCGAGGTCATCGAGAAAAAGAGGAAGAAGGGCCGCTTGGTCTGTGCCTGATCGTGGACATACTTCACCGCGCGCTCCGTTAGTGTCGGGAGGATCTGATCGAAGCGCCAGCCGGGCGCCATCGGCGCGCCTTCAAAGCCGACGTGAATGCCCGGGCTGTTCTGGTACGTGTCCGTGGGTGGAATGACGTAGGAATCATTCTCGAGAAACGTGAAGGGCGGGAAGTTCGGCACGTCCGTGCCGAAGTAATAGTCGAAACCGCGCGTCGTGGGGCCGGAGCGGATCGGTGCCGTGATGTCGAGTTTCATCGCGCGCCCCTCGCCTTCGCCCGTCCACTCGCGGCCCAGGTGCCACTTGCCGATGCAGGCCGTGGCGTAACCGTGGTCACGCAACAATTGCGGCAGCGTCAGGCGGTCCGGCGCAATCAGCGGCGGCTCATAGGCGTCCATCACCCACTCCTGCAGGCGCGTCCGCCATGCATAACGCCCCGTCAGCAGCCCATAGCGCGTTGGCGAGCAGACCGCGGACGCACTGTGCGCGTCCGTAAACGAACGGCCCTCGTGCACAAACCGGTCCAGATACGGCGTCGGGATTTTCCCCGGCGGCCACAACGCCTGCACATCGCCCACGCCCATGTCGTCCGCGAGGATGATCACAATGTTGGGCCGCAGCCCTGCCGCGCCGGGCCGCTCCCCGCGCGTCGCGCACGATGCGCCCAACGCCGCCATCGACGAGGCCAGAAACGTGCGGCGGGTGCATTCATAATTCATATCGCGTGCGACTCCTCTCAAGAAACCCAGCCATCCGCCGGACCATCTCCCAACACAAGCACAACCTCTCCGGAGGGGGTCATCACAACAGTTCTGGTCTTTTCGATCCCAAAGCCCAGGCAGCCGGTGCTACCATTCATGCTGAACAGGAACGACATCTGTACGGCAACGACTTCTCCCGAGATTCCCTTGGGAGGTTCTCAACCATATTCGACATGCACCTCATACCGAAAAAATGCGGAGGACTCGGATTCTTCGCTTTCGGCCTCCCTCACCAGGTTCACATAATAATCAATGGCCCCCGAGGTGATTGCGTACGGAGTCATGTACTCATCGTACCACCACAAGCACTCCTCGGATGGCGCTGGCGGCGTTCCCCCGAATTCGGCGATTACGTCCTCATACGGAGGGCATACTGACTCCGCCAGCGCGATGTAGGCTTCCTCTTCCGTTGAAACAGCATTTCGCTGAACGTCCACCACATAAGTCGGCTCGTACAGCCACTGCATGACAAAAAACTGCAGAATGCCTGCGCCAAGGAAGAGAAGATAGCCGCGGAAGAGTGCAGCGATCATGACCATGCCCCTTGTTCAGCGAGTCAGGACACGCAACCCGAAATTCATTCTATCCTATACTCTCGTTGAAGTGCAGGTGTCGTTGCTGACTGCGCCAATCGCAATTCCCATCGCTCCAGTCTCCCTGCGTACTTGTCGTATGTTTCGGCTTGCATTAGAATGGCCTCCATAAGGATCAAGTGAAAACATTGCTGGACAAGTACGCGATACTGCAAGAAATCAAGCGCCGATTGGCGGAGGTGCATGGCGAGCGCCTCAAGGGGGTCATTCTGTATGGATCTGTTGCCCGAGGAGAGGAGAATGAAGATAGCGATATTGACGTGCTCGTGCTACTCGAGGGCCCCATACAGCTCATGAGGGATATTCAAAAGAACAATCGGGCCGTTTTCGACTTGTCGTTGGAACTCGGCCATCCCATTAGTGCGAAGCCTGCGGATTACGAGAGATTCCAAACCTATGAATGTCCACTCTACATCAATGTCAAGCGGGAGGGCATCGCGGCGTGACGGAATTTGCCGAAGATCAATGGTCCCGGGCGTTGAATTCCCTTCGCGCAGCCCATGCGTGTCTTGAGGTCGATTTGGATTCCGCTGCGTCGCGTGCTTACTACGCTGTATTTCACGCGGTGACGGCGCTGTTCGCGCTCCGCGGACAGCACTTCACGAAGCACACAGGGTTGCGGGCCGCAGTCCATCGGGATTTGGTTCATGCCGGAGAATGGCGAGAAGAATTGGGCGGGTTTTATGATGATGTGATGGGAACACGGGAGATAGAGGACTACGGCGAAGGTCCTCACGTTGATCGGGAAGGCGTTGAGCTAGCGCTAAGAGAGGCTCGGGCCATACTCGAGGCCGTCAGTCTCGCCGCTCCGGGCCATTTTCCCATCGCCGGCTTGCTGGAGCTATAGGAAAGAACAGCCCCCGCGGCGTGGAGCCGCGGGGGCTGTTGTGAATCGCAGGCAGCGCATTACAACGGCAGATCGAATCCCGCGCGGTATGGCTTGGTCAGCATCGCGTTGGCTTCGGCGTCGTTGGTGATCTTGCCTGCCTTCGCGTCGTAGTCCATCTTGCGGCCGGTGCGGATGGCCAGATTGCCGAGCAGGACCATTTCGGTGAAGGGTCCGGAGTAGTCGAAGTTCGAGCAGGCTTCGCCTTCGCCTTTACAGGCGCGGATCCAGTTC
>JACPGD010000020.1 GCA_016182645.1 Candidatus Hydrogenedentota bacterium
CCTTCGCCTTCGCCTTCACCTTCACCTTCACCTTCACCTTCACCTTCACCTTCACCTTCACCTTCACCTTCACCTTCGCCACCGCCTAATGGAACATAAACAGCCACGGGTGCAACCTCAGCGCAGATCTCGGGACTCGTGGAAAAGGGATCCTCCCAATGGTCGAATACGGTCTCTCCGGTGAAGTCGTCCGTCGCCACGTAGCATTTTGTGCCGCACTCTTCCGTGAACACAGCGCCATCGGAATACGCTGTGGCGCCGTTCACGATCACTTGGCACGAGGGACAACCCAGGATGCTGATCGTGTAGTCGCAGGGAGGCGGATCGCCAACATCCAGTTGAACGTCGATCAATACCGTGTCCGGCTCGCTCAGGACGCCGTTGCTGTCTTCAACGACCAGGGTGAAGAAGTTCTGGCCGATGGCGTTGATGGTCAGGGAGGGTTGTGGCACATCGTCCGGGTCTGGGTCGCCGGACCAGAAGTAGTTCACAATGGTGGCATCTCGTGAAGCGGTGGAGTCTGAGCCATCCAAGATAACATCGATCTGCTCGACACCACCGGGCAGGAGGTGTGACTGGTCCGGTCCAGCATTAGCGACAGGCTGCTGCGCCTGGGCAACCGTCGAGAGTTCAAGAATCAAGAAGCATACGAAGGCACTTCTAAAAAAAATATCCCAGTCACTCCATTTGAAGTTACCACACGCCAGTAAAGTGGTAAGTATAATTTACGGGTTGTGAAGGCAGTACTGCAAGTCTCTATTTCCGGTGTCGCTATGCAATAAAACGTGTGAATCCGGTACCATTGATTTGCAGTGCACTTCATCGAATGTGACATCGGATTCCATCATATTGGCTTACGGAACCGTCCTCTGGGCGCTCAGCGTCTCACCAGCACCACGCGAAACCCAATATGGTCGGCCCGCCGCTCCGGCTCGAAACGCAGCCGGAACGCGGATCGGCACGGCCAGCCCTTGTCCGCCCAGCACCCGCCGCGACGCACCCGCGACACATGCCCAATCCAACTCCCCTGCGCCATGAACCGGGCCGTGTACAAATCCGGGTCTTTCCCGCCCGGCAAGCTCGCGTGATACCAGTCCCGGCACCACTCGAACACGTTTCCATGAACATCATGCAGGCCCCACGGGTTCGCCGGATAACTCCCCACCTCGCAGGTCCGCTTCAGCGACGGCCCCGGCGCGCCCCCGTTATACGGCTCCCCCTGAAAATTCGCCTGCGTGCTGCTCAGCGCATCCCCAAATGACGTCGCTGTCGTCGTCCCCGCCCGGCACGCATACTCCCACTGCGCTTCCGTCGGCAGCCGGAACTCCCACCCCGCCGGCAACTCGCCCGCTGCCTTCGCCTTCCCTGTCAACGCCGTGCAAAACGCCTCCGCCTCCGCGAAATTCATCGAATAGACCGGGAACTCATCCCCGGCCCCCGCCGTCAATTCCCCCGGCAACGTCCCCATCACCGCCTTCCACCGCCCCTGCGTCACCTCATACTTTCCGGCCCAAAACCCCTTCGTCAGCTCCACTTCCACCTGATCTTCCCCTGGCCGCCGCTCCGGCTCGCTCCCCGGACTCCCCATCACAAACCGCCCCGCTGGACACCAACACAACTTCACCCCCAATACTTCCCGTTCTTCGCCCGCCCGGGCACCGTCAAACGGATCGGCAGCCGGTGCGCGAACTTCGGCCACGCGGGCGCAACCGCCAAGCACTGTGGCAAGTAGGAAGACTGCCAGGGTGTAGAAAATGGGTGAAATCACACTGCATCTCTGTTGAGATCGATTCGGCAAGGCTGTCCTTTCTATTCTATTCTCCATGGCTTTGATAATAGCAAGAATCAAGGCCACGCGCGCCCGTAGCCGGGGCTTCCAGCCCCGTTCCAAGTTTCCGCGAGATTGCCTGGCCTCTGCATGGTCTTCCGGAGCGGGGCTGGAAGCCCCGGCTACGTCACGCCGCTTTGCTTCGTCTCCAACTCCTTTGCGTTCCGTGCGTTCTTTCGCGGTGATTCCCTCTTCCAGACTGGACTTGACAACGCGGTTCAAATTATGTGACTATATGGTCACATATTGTCTGGCTCTGGTGATTTGTGGTGCGGCCTCTTGCAATGAGGGGCCATTGAAGAAGGAGACGATCTAATGGGACTCGCAGACGCAATGTTGGTGGAATTCGAGCGGTCGCTGCCGCTGACGCGCACGCACTTAGAACGGGCGCCGCAGGACAAATTGTCGTGGCGGCCTGCGCCGAAGTCGATGACGCTGGGCCAATTGGCGCTGCACCTCGCGGTGTCACCCGGCGCGGTGGCGCAGATGGCCATGCAGGATTCTGTGGAAATGCCTGATTTCAGGACCTTCCCCGAACCGCAGTCGGTGGCTGAAATCCTTGCCGCTTTCGACCAGTCCATCGAACAAGTGCGGCAGGCGCTCACCGGACTGGAGGATGCCCGCCTCGAGGGCACGATCAGCTTCACGCGCCAGGGCCAGGCGGTCATGTCGTTTCCGCGCAAAGATTTCCTACGCGACATCATACTCAACCACACCTACCACCACCGCGGCCAGTTGTCCGTCTATCTCCGCCTGCTGGGCGTATCCGTCCCTCCGTCCTTCGGTCCCACTGCGGATGAGAAACCGTTCGGTTGAACAATAACATGGTAGCATTCCCAGTTCGCCGCGGCGAACTGGGGATGCGGACCAATGGGAGATTTGAACATGGATCTGACTCAAATGACCCTCGACATCGAGCAGCACGTAGACATCGCCCGGCCGCCGGCCGATGTCTTTGAAGGGATCCTTCAGGAAGTCAGCGAAAAAATGCGATATCCCGATGGGCGTTCGATGAACATGCATCTGGAACGTCATCCCGGCGGACGCTGGTTCCGGAACCTCGGCAATGACACCGGCCATCTGTGGGGCTTTGTGCAGACGATCAAACCCCCCGTGCTTCTTGAGATTATCGGGCCCTTGTTTAAAGAGTTCCGAAACGAAGAGTGGCGCTCGCCTCACCTTGCGTCACCGCGCGTTCGGCCTCCTCGACGAGGCCCACCGCACTGGTGTGAACGAAGGGTGGCGGATGATGCTGGAAGAGGTGAAGAAGGATCTCGAGTTGTGAACTAGGTGGCACTGAAGGGGGGAGCAGCATTGACGGATCTTGATCCGGTATGGAAGGCCCTCGCCGATCCCACGCGCAGGGAGATTCTCGACCTGCTCCGTGCTGGGCCGCGCACGACCAGGGAGATCGTCGGAGGTTTTCCCAAACTGACCCGTTTTGGCGTGATGAAGCACATCGAAGTCTTGCGCCGGGCCGGGCTGATTACTACGCGCCAGGAAGGCCGCCGCTGCATCAATACGCTCAACGCCGTCCCCATCCGGCAGATCTATGAACGTTGGGTCAGCAGTTTTGAAGGTCTTTGGGCCAGTCAACTGCTCCAGCTCAAGCGCAGGCTCGAAGAGCCACCGCCTCGGCCGGTGGAATTCTGATGCTGACATCGAGGCGCACCGGCTTTTCCCGTCTTCCGGTCAGCGTGATATGATGCCCCACGTCAAGTCCATGGCGACTGCAGGAGGCGGTTCCCGCGTGCTGTTTCATGAATTGCCCATGCCGGGCGCATACGTGATCGAACCGGAGCGCATCGAGGACGAGCGTGGCTTCTTTGCGCGCTGGTTCTGCGAAAAGGAATTTGCCGCCCGCGGCCTGAACACGGCCTGGCCGCAATGCAACACGTCGTTCAATGTGCACGCGGGCACCTTGCGCGGCATGCACTATCAAGCGGCCCCGCACGAAGAGGTGAAGCTCATTCTTTGCGCGCGCGGCGCGGTGCACGATGTTCTGCTCGACCTGCGCCCGGACTCGCCCGCCTATCTCCGCTCGCACGGGTTTGAACTGAGCGCGGAAAACCACCTATTGGTCTATGTGCCACGCGGCGTGGCCCACGGATTTCTGACTCTGGCCGATGTAACGGAAGTGCTTTATCTGATGGGCATGCCCTACGTGCCGGAGAGCAATACGGGCGTGCGCTGGAATGATCCCGCCTTCAAGATTCAGTGGCCTGGGCCCGTCCGGCTGATCTCCCCCAAGGACGCGTCCTTTCCCGATTACGTGCATCCCGCGGGCATCCAAATAGCCGCCGGAGCGACAACACCATGAGCGCACTCTCGAATCTACGCAACAGTTTTGATTCCAAGGCTGCGGGCGATGAAATGTACGCCTGGATCCGTGACTGGTTCCCGATCCCGCGCAGTCTCACCGGACACGGAATCCGGGAGCAGTTCCGCCGGATGGGGGAGATCATCTCTCTGACCCTTACGGAAACGCCCAGCGGCGCGGCGGCCTTCGACTGGACGGTCCCCAAGGAGTGGAACGTGCGCGAGGCGTACATCGCGGACGCCACCGGGAAGCGGATTGTTGACTACGCCCAGAACAACCTGCACCTCCTGGCCTACAGCATGCCGGTGCGCGAGCGCATGCCGCTGGAGAAACTCAAAGAACATTGCATCACGCTGCCGGAACAGCCGGAGCTGATTCCCTACCGGACCTCGTACTTCAAAGAGCGCTGGGCTTTTTGCCTGCCGCACCGGTTACTCGAGTCTCTGCCGCAGGGGAACTATGAGGTGGTCATTGACGCCACGCTGGCCGAGGGTCACTTGACCTACGCCGAGTGCGTGATTCCAGGAGCGACCGAGGAGGAAGTTCTGATTTCGGCGCACGCTTGTCATCCGTCGTTGGCCAATGACAACCTCTCCGGACTGGCCGTGGCGACGTGGCTGGCGCGGGCGTTGCAGGACAAGGGAGAAGGGAACGGGGCTGGAAGCCCCAGCTACGGGTTGCGTTTCCGGGTTGCGTTTCACCTACCGCTTTGTGTTTGCGCCGGGGACGGCGGGGGCCATCGTGTGGCTTTCTCGCAACCAGGACCGTGCGCACTTGATTCGGCACGGGCTTGTCCTGGCCCTGATCGGCGATGCCGCGCCAAAGACCTACAAACGGAGCCGTCGTGGCGATGCGTCTACTGACCGCGCGATGCAGTACGTGCTCGAACACCGTGGCCAGCCCCACGAAATCCTGCCCTTCATTCCCTACGGGTATGACGAACGACAGTACAATTCGCCAGGCTTCAATCTGCCCGTAGGCTGCTTCATGCGCTCGCGCCCCGGCGAATTCCCGGAATACCACACGTCCGCCGACAACCTCGATTTTGTCCGGCCCGAATCTTTGGCCGATTCGCTCGACACTCTCCTGGAAGTTTTCGAAATCCTCGAGGGTGATTGCTACTGTCTCAACCTTAAACCGTTTTGCGAACCACAACTGGGCAAGCGCGGTCTCTACACCAGCTTCGGCAGTTCTCAGGAAACGCGGGACTTCGAACTGGCCCTGCTCTGGGTCCTGAATTACAGCGACGGCGGCCATTCCCTGCTGGACATCGCCCAGCAATCCGGCAAGCCGTTCGAGCTCATTGTTAAGGCCGCCGAGGCCCTGCTACGCACTGATCTGCTGCGGGAAGCTCAACCTGGCGAACCGGCGCCGAGTGTCTTCGGATGAATACGCGTGTATGGGCCATCACTCTGGGATTGCTTGCTGCCTGGTGTGCTTGGGGAATCGGCACGGCGGCGGAGGAGACTCACTCTGGCGTCGTCCATGGCGAAATCGTGCTGGAGCGGGCGGGCCATGAGTGGATGTCGCAGCAGGTCGAGGAGCCCTGCATACTTCCCAATCCCAAAGTCCCGGGGCGGCTCATCATGTTCTACTCCGCCGTGTCGGCGTCGGACCGGGCCGTGGCGGCGATTGGCAAGGCCTGGGCTGAGGAACGCGATCCGTTCCGATGGCATCAGGACGACGCGAATCCCATCTTCCGCCCCGTGGGTGACGGCTGGGACTCCGGTTCCATCCGCCTTGACGCGGTCCTCTACGTGCCCGAGGAAGACGCCTACTATATTTACTACTCTGGCACCACCGGCCCCATACAGGATCGAATCGGTTTGGCGATTTGTCCGGCGGGCACGGACGGTTACTCCGGGGTGGACACGGCCGCCATCGCCCGGTACGGGACCGCACCTGTGCTGGCTCCCGAAGCAGCCGCGCCGTTCCACGAGGAAATGGCCTCGCAGGCGGCGGTCATGCGCGAGTGGGACGCTGCTGCGCAACGCTGGGACTGGTACATGTACTATTCCTACCGGGGCCGCGATGGTGTCTTGCCCGGCATCCGCCTCGCGACTTCGCACGACGGTAAGTCCTGGACGCGGCAGTTCAACGATGACGATCCGCGCGGCATGGGGCAGATTTTCCAGTCCACCGCCAACGCTTACTACGAGTGGCACCAGGTCTTCAAAGTGGGAGCGACATACGCGCTCTGCATCGAGGTAGGCGTGGAGCACGGCGCGCGCTGGCGGCCCGTGCTGGCCGTCAGCACGGACCCAGTAAAAGGCTGGACGCAGCTCGATCTGGACACCATGCTGCAAACCCAGTGGCATGGACTTTACGACGACCGCACCCTCTATCACGTCGCCACGCCGGCGCTGTACCAGATTGAAGGAAAATGGTACTTGTTTGCTCAGGCCTGCGGGCGGCCCGCCAACGACAACTACATTGATGGCGCCTGGGAAATGTGGGCGGTTACCTGCGACCGCGCGATCCCCACGCGCCCTGGCTGTGCTGATCTGTACATTCCCGGACTGCCGGCACCAGGCGCTCCCTGACAGAACGGATACGCCCAACCGCCGTCGGAATTCGCGCGACGCTGTGTGGTCTCCAGTTCCACCTCGCTCCGCCCGACTTCGACGGAGCCCCCCAGCGTGGGTTGGCAGTAGCCGGCCTATGAACCCAAAACTCTCATACCACCTGGACCATAGATTGGGGGCTTGACAAGCTCTTCATGGTTGACGAAAAAGACAGACACACAACGCTCGCGGAATCCCAACGCCTGTTTGAAGCGGCCACCGAGCCGAAGGCGCCCTGCCCCATCTCATCAAGGTAACGTCACGCCTGCGGGAGTGAGGGAAGGGAGGGTGGCGGAATCACGTAGGCATTTGCCACGCAGGGCCATCGTTGCACAAGATCCAGGTACTTGGCGGGCACATCATCCGGAGGCAGAACAAGCTGAACAAAACGTGCAAGTTCGCGTTCCTGCGTGGTGCGGGGGGGGATAGAGCCGGCAGGAAATCGTTGGGTGACTTGCGCACCAGCCGGCAGTGCTTCCGCGGGATCGAATCTTTGCCGGCCATGAGCAAACGAGCCAGATGCTTCCTCGTAATGCCAGCCTTTCTTTAGCTCCACCACAATGGGAAGTCGCACCCCTGCGTGCCCCGGCACGGGAATGGCAGGTTGCATAAAACCTCACTGCTAGACTTTGGCCATCGCTGAGGCCAGATTTGGTTGGGGGCCGATTTTCTGCGATAGAGGTACGCCCGGCCCCGGCTCTTGCGGCGTGCCCGTCTTTATCAGTATTTCACGGAGCTTGGCCGGAGTCAACGGAGTACCATTCTTGGCTTTGGCCCGTCCTTGCAGGCAGGCTGCGGCCGCGGTGACGATCGGTGATGCGCTCGAAGTACCGGAGAAGCGCAGCGTATACCAAGATTTTTCGCTGCCTCCCTGCGCGTCGCCGTAGCCCAGTGTGGTGACGTGCCAGCCCCAAGCCTGGACATTGACGATGTTGCCATAGTTCGAGAACCAAATGCGGGAACGCGGCGCGCCGATCGTGGCGTAGCCATTTGCGTTGTCGAAATAGTTTGTTGGAGGCACGCCCGCACCCACGACGATGGCGCCGCTGTCTTTCTGGAGGCCGGTATCTTTGAATATAGCCAGGTCAAAGTTTTCGTCGCCGTTGCCGGCTGCCTCGACCACCGTGATTCCCTTGGACACCGCGGTCTTGATAGCGGTGAAAATGTCATTCCAGTACTGCATAGCAACATATTTCCCGTTGGGCCCGGTGGACTGAAGTTCAATCAGAATCACGTCCCCGGCTTTGAGTTTGCTCGCCGCATTGCTCAAGGCGCCCGCGAGATTGAAAACTTGATTAAAGAAGGCGGAATGGACAACGGCTTTGGCTTCGTGCGCCGCGCCCACAGCGCCAAACGTATTCGGCCGGGCCACCATCTCGCCGAGCACCGCGGTGCCATGATCGCGCCAGCCAAGATCGTTCAACATGTCCCCGCCGATGAGCGAAATCCCCGCCGGCAGATCCTCGTGCTCGCGGTTCCAAGCGCCTTCAATGTCGCAAATGGTGACGCCCTTGCCTTTGGCCCCCGCCAGATCCCAAACCTGCATGGCACCAATGCCGTTTGGCGCGCTGTGCAAGTACCCTTGGCTGGGTTCAAAGTTCCGGCTGCCCGACGCGGGACCCGTTGTAGCAGCGGCAGGCACGGGCCGCGGGGCAACATAAGCACCCCACACGGCTTCGGACTTACCCAGCGCGGCGGCGAGCCTCTTGGCATCGGATGGACATTTCGGGACGATGCAGACGAAATTGCTTTGGAAGAAGGCGGGGTCGCCGCCACGTTTTTCCACAGTGCTTCCGGAGGGAAGGCTTGGTAATGAGGCTGCGAGTTCAACACGCTTGCTGACCTTCGCGGCACCCAGACCGAACAGCGATCCCATGTTGGCTATATCGAAGTGGGACAAGACCTGGTTCAGGTTGTCCGCTTCCTTCTTGGCGGCGGCTGGCGCTTTGAAAGCGGACGCCTCATAGGCGATCGGCTTGTCGTAGCGTAATTCTGCGATGACATAATCCGCGTACTTGGGTGGTTCCACCTTTTGGTTAAGATACCCCGCCTTGGTCACGTACCCGAAAGCGGCTTTGCTCTTGGTTGCCATATTGACACCTCCGTTTATCTTGTAGGTAGGGCCGTTTCGTGGGCTGATTATGAGCCTGATGCCGGCGCCTTCGGACTCAAATCGTCGCCAAGTAGTTCCATTTGTGCGATAAACGTGTCCACCACCAGCTTACGCTGTTGGATGAGTCCCAAAATCTCACCTTGGAGTACGCTGTCGAGGTCCGTGAGGATCTTGTTGTGCAGTGCTTTCGCGGCATCGCGTGCAGCGCCGATCGTCGCCTCGTCCGTCACCCCGGACTTCTTTAGCTCCGCTTCCACCTTGGCCACGGGATCAAGCATGCTAATGCGGGCCTTGAGATCGGATTGGAACCGGACCGTGGCGTCGAGTGCACTAAATATTCGCAAACCCAGTTGCGGATCGCCGCTGTTCTCCTGCTGCGCTTTGAGCGCCAACTTGGCCGCCGCCTGGGCCAGACGGTTGTCTGTCTTCGATATCGCCTTGAACAGGGCGTCGTTCGCCTCTTCACGGCTTGTCCCCTTATCGAGTTGTTCCAGGGCGGATTTGAGGAACATGTCGTACGCGCCATCCATTTGTTCCAACAAGTCCTTTTGGAAGAAAGTCAGTTTCTTTCCCGCGATGTCCTCGCCCCGCAACACGGTCGCCCAGCGCGACTCGATGCGGCTGCGCAACCCGCCTGACTTCTGCATCTCCGCGATCACGGTCTCTTTGTCCGCCGCCGTCTGCACGATGAAGTCGTTGGTTCGGTTGTCGAAAGACGATCCGTGACTGCCCGCGGCGATGTCCGCCTTGTAAAGGGTGGCGTTGTCGCCCCGTTTCAGCTTGTCGAGCAAATTCACATCCATGGAACCACCGATCGCGAACAACGCTGAACTCTGCGCGGCGTTGATGATTTCCTCGGGGTTCGAACTGTA
>JACPGD010000281.1 GCA_016182645.1 Candidatus Hydrogenedentota bacterium
AGTCTGGATGTCAACGGCAAATGTCGTGTCGCCGGGCTTTTTGTCGCCTCCACAGAGGGGGCACCTGCCAAGGGCTGTGGTCATTTTGGATCCCTGTGATTAAGGTCTTTAGTACGCTTTGTTGGACAACCGGCCCTATGTGGTCGTGAACGACATAGGCATCGGCTCTGACATTTCCAATACGATCCGTCGGAGCTGATCAATCTCGTCGAGTTCTTCGGGGCTTGCTTCAGCAATTGGGCGGACACGCACCCCTACTTCTCCCTGTGCTTGCTGGGCGTCCTCCTCCAACACCGACGCCAGTTTGGCGAAGACTAGCTTAAACCGGCAGTTTTCGTACATTGATCCCTCACGCGTAGTCGTTGACCACTGTCCTCTTTGATTGTACCTCAATCTGATGTTTTGCGTCAGTAAGATTTATCTCCGCGCCGCAATTTGGGCACCTGAACGTATTGTCTTCCGGAAATCGAAGATGGCCCGGTTGCAGGGGGCACCTCTTCAGGTTTGCCTGTATCTTGGAGGTCGCTCCACATTTCGGACATGACACATCAACCATCACTGCATCAACCGCTTGCGGAGGCGGCACGCCGGGGCTCACAAACCGTACTATTTGTGAATGTTGAGTCTCAAATAATTTATAGATATTCGTCGAATCGAATGTCATCTGCAACAGCGTATGGTACCGGCGAATTGCCTCCGCAAGATCTGGCGTCTTGGAATAGTCCGTGACGCGTAGGCGCATTCTCTCCAGATCATCGATTTTGATGGAACGACTGTGAGTTAACCACTGCTTGTGATCACACAATGTCTTCGCAATTTCCCTCGCTCGATCCTCTCTCTCCACCGGCGTCACTGGTTTTTCCGTGCTTGAATGGGTGGTCCAATTCTTGAATTTGTACCGCACAAGCCAATCCGCTACAAGCTTTTGCGCAAAGTTCAGCGCGTTCTCTGCACTTTGGAGTTCACCCGGTGAGATGCCTTGGAGCATTGGGATATACGCCCGGCTGAGCGTGCCGGTAAGTTCCACCTCTCGCTTTATCTTTTCCATACCCTCGATGAGCGCATCCGCCGAAAAGACTTTGCCCTGCCAAGACATCTGCGCATCGATCGGGCCTAATGCAGACGAGGGATCCATAAGAATCTCGTCGCCCGCCATCGCGATGATAGTTCCAGCACTCTTTGCCCAACCGGGAACGATTATGCCCACCTCCTCATACTTCTCATGAAGGCTCCGCACAATATCCTCAGCGACCTCGCCGGAGCCTCCACCTGTTTCAAGAATTAGATCTACCTTCGTTCCTTTGAGATTTGAAAGCTGATCCTGGAAAGGGACCAAGTCACTGTAAGCAATGCTCAGCCAAGCCGGAGGCGTGTTCGCCTTGTCCATATCCGCCGCGTAAACAAGGACATCGCGACCTCCACGAAGATTGGAGATGCTCTTGAGTTGCTGCTTACGCTCTTCAGCCATCTGCTGAGCGTCAAGACCCCTATCAAGATATTCTGTGTAATATCCCATATACACCTTGGTGCATAAATATTAGATCGCCATATCAGATCTTGCATTCAGGATACGCCAAGAACCTTGAGGATGTCTAACCATTCGCTTAAAAGGGGATAGAGCCCCATCCCTCGCCTTCTACATTGTGGGTGGCTGAAAAGGGGGCCGCTGGATCTGTTTTGGCTTTGCAACCCAGTCCTCCCCGCCATAGAGGCCGATTTTGCTGGTGTCTATTGGATGGAAGCCTAGTGCTACTGCGGGGGAGTTGGGTTGGAGGGTGAAGTCTGCCGCGGAAGGGTTGGTGAAGAGGGGGTCGATGTTGAGGCTGTGGGGGTCGTGGCCGGCGGTGCGCCATTGGTCCCAAGTGCGGCCGGAGAAGTCGAGGGGTTTGCCGGAGGTGTCCCAGTAGCAATTGTAGTCGAGTTCGAAGTGATCGTTTTTCCAGGTGCTGCCGAGGAGCTGACCGTTATTGAAGTAGACGATGTTGCGCTCGAAGAGGAAAGAGTTGTGCTCTTCTTCGCGGGAACGGATGATTTGCGGCGTGTGGGAGTAGGCAAGGATGTTGTTGCGGACGCGGTTGTCTTTGCCGTAGTGCTGATGGAAGCCGCCGGTCTGGGTGTTGTAGACGACGTTGTTCTCGAGGAGGATGTTCGAGCTGCCTTCGTCGGTGTAGAGGCCCCAGCCGCCGTAGAGCTTTGGGTTGCTGAGGACGTCGTGGATGAGGTTGTAGCGCAGGACGGTGCCGGGCGAGATGCCGAGGGTGTAGATGCCGCCCATGTCATTCAACTGGCGCTTGCCAATTTGGTGGATGTGGTTGAACTCGATCAGGTTGTGATTGGCGGAGCTTTCGGCATAGCCCCAGGACCAGCCGACGGAAACGCCCGAGTAACGGAAGTCCGCGATTTCATTGTGCGAGACGGTGTTGAAGGAACTGCGGCCAATCCAGACACCGACGGCCTCGCGGAGGAGCCGGCCGCCGTCGTGGATGTAGTTGTTGTCGATGACGTTGCGGAGCGCGGCATCTTCGGGCGTGGCGGGGTCGCCGCCTTCGCCGATACGCACGCCGCCCGCGCCGAGATCGAAAAGTTCACAATGATAGAGGCGGTTGTCCTGGCAGCCGTGGCGCCACCACATGCCGTAGTTCCCGGTGTGCATGATGTCGCAGTATTCGATGTCGCAGTAGCGCGCGCCGACGGCCTGGACCGCGGCCTCGACGCTGAAGGCGGCTTGGCCATCGCTGATGCCTTCCGCCGGCAACACGTAATTGGTGTACATGAAGCGCAGACCGCGGAAGCGGAGATGCTCGACAAACTTGCCGTTCGCGGGGTCGCCCTGGAGCACGAGCAACTGCTGTGCAATGGGCGCGACAACCTCAGCGGTGTTCATTTCTTCGCCGGGCAGGGGGAGGTAGTAAAACTTGCCCGCGGTGCGATCCAGGTACCATTCGCCCGGCTGGTCGAGCCCCTCGAAGAGGTGCTCGACGTAATACCATTGGTCGGCGCGCCATTGCCCGAAGGGCCAGCGCGCGGGACCGGCGAATTCGACGATCTGGTTGGTCTCATCCAGTTGTTTCACCGGCAGCAGCGACGTGGCCCACGAGTGATAGACCACGAACCACGCATCGTTCAGGTGCGGCCCTGCCTTCACGTCTCCGGGCTTGTACTTAAACTTCGTGCTGCTCTTCGCTTCTTTGCCGTCGGCGGTGGTTTCGTTGACCTGCCCCGCCTCGTAGAAGAAGTCGGAGTCTTCGGGATAATCGCCGGCCTCGTGTGTGGCGTTGGGCGTGCGCGCGGGCGTACGACGTTGTCCGTTCATCCACAGCGCCGTAAGCGGCCACTGTCCGTTCGCGGCTTCGGGCACTTCCGCCGTCCAGAAGGCGCCTTCCTGTTTCCAACCGCCAATCTTGCGCCCGCCGCTGATGATCGGCCGCTCGCTTTCAAACGGGGCAAACGAAATCGGCGCAGCAGCCGTGCCGCTGTCTTGCGGCTCGAAGATCACCGGCGCGGTCACGGCGTATTCGCCTTCGCGCAGAAGCACCGTCACCGGCCCGGAAAGTTTGCCTTCCTGCCGCAGCCGCCGCAGATTGTCGCGCGCGCCCGCCAGCGTTGCCCAGGGGCCATCGGTCGCGGTGGCGGCATCGAGCATGCCGGACCAGGCGTCATTGCCGGACGGCGCAACATAGAACGTTGTCCCCCCCGTGTCCGCGGCAAACGCTGCCGCGCACAGCGCGCTCCATCCCACAACGTTAACCAGCAAAGCATAGCGCCAAGTGCGTTTCATGGTGATTCCCCTTCTGCTAACGTGGCAACACGGCGCGGCAGCGCCAATTTGCGGCAACTATAGCGCATTTGTGCTGCGCATGACAGCCTTGGGAATGGTCCCCTTGCCAGAGCGAAAGCAAGCGATGGCCAGGCGTGAGCGCCTCATTTCGGTGATGGAGCAGACCTCCGACACCGTGGCGATCACAGATCCGGACGGCGTGAGTATGACGCGTCGCGGGAGGTGGCCTGGCCGCAATTCCGGGAAAGTTCCTGGCAGCGTACACCGCTTGTCAACCCGTCCGGCTCGTGTTACACTAAATAGAGAAAATCCTGAATTTAGTAGATAGAATTCAGGTACCACATTTCTGGGAGGTGTATCATGTCCAGACACATTCGTGTGTTCACAGGCCTGGTCACGCTGGTGACCGCTGGGCTGTGCGCAGCCGATTCCATTACCGTGGACGGTGAGACCTACGAGAACGTGCTCGTGCGTGAGACCGGCGCACTCTATTACATCCAGAATCCCGTGGACGGCAAGGTTGTCGTTGCGCGCAAGTCGCAAGTGCCGGCTGCAAGCTTGGTGCTGACCAGCGACCCAGCCCAGCGCGAGGCGCTCAAGCAGCAGTGGAACGAAAAGTACCTTGAACGCAATCCACAGTTCCGCGCCGTCGAAGCGCCACAGCTCGACGTGCTGAGCGATGGCCCCGCCCCGGCCGCCGGCGCCTTGGCGCCTGCCCCAGCCCTTCCTGGCATCCCCGCGGAGCCCCGCACCGTCTCCGCTACAGGCGATCCGAACGTCTACGCCCAGTGGCGCGACACTTACGTCACCGACGGCTACGTCCCGTACATCAATCTGCAGAACGTCGCCATGAAGGACGCGCTCCACGCGCTGCTGCGCCAACTCAACCTGGATTACGTTGTTCGGGGCGATATTATCTATATCTCGTCTCCCGAACTGCTCCGCAAAGAGTCATTGGAAGAACTCGAAACCCGCTACTACCAGATCGCCAGCACCGCTAACGACACCCTGCCCAAGATCGTCGTCCGCAGCCCACAGTTTGGCGGCGGCTTCGGCGGCGGCGGTTTCGGCAATCAAGGTTCTGGCGGCGGCTTCGGCAACTCAGGCTTTGGTGGCGGTGGCTTCGGCAATCAAGGCTTCGGTGGTGGCGGCTTCGGTAACCAAGGCTTCGGCGGCGGCGGTTTCGGTGGCCGCGGCGGTGGCGGTTTCGGCGGGGGCGGCTTTGGCGGCCGGGGCGGCTTCGGCGGCGGCATGGACGTCACCGGCATCAGCAACATCAGCGACCTTTTCTCGACCATCGATGACCGGCGCGTCGGCGAACCACCGGCAGTCATCGGCCCCAGCTTTGTTTCCGGCACGAACAACACGCAAAACGGGCAGACCATACAAGACGCCCGCCGCGGCCGGAGAGACTAGCGTTTCCGGTAGCGGATCGATTTCCCTCACAATTCCCGGACCGCCTCCAACACCTCTTCGGCATGGCCTTTGGGCTTCACCTTGGTCCAGGTTTGGAGCACGGTCCCATCAGGGCCGATGAGAAACGTGCTGCGCAGGATGCCCATGTATCTTCTGCCGTACAAGCTCTTCTCCCCCCAGGCGCCGTAGCGTGTAGCAATGGCGTGATCCGTATCCGGGACAAGCGTAAACCCAAGGCTGTGCTTCTCCGCGAATTTGCCGTGAGACTGCCCGGAATCCGGGCTGACGCCAATCACCACTACTCCCAGCCGCTGGAATTCCGGCAGGTGCGACTGAAACTCCTGTGCTTCGAGCGTGCAGCCCGACGTGTTGTCCTTTGGATAGAAGTACAGCACCACGGGATGCCCGCGCAACGCGGACAACTGCACTTTTGCCCCGCGCTGGTCCCGCGCGGTGAAATCGGGGGCAATGTCGCCAGGCTGGGGAGGTGCAACCATTTTTTCAGCCATGATTCGTTACGTTTCCTCTTTCCTTGTATGACCTATAGATCCTATACGACCTATACAACATTCACTGTTTCTGGAACAATGCTCAAACTTGCGGCTTCCGCATCGCTTCCGTATTATGGCAACGGCGCTCGCTGAGATTGCAACAGGAGGGAGCAACGCGTGACAGTCCCGAACGTGCGCGATGCCGTACTGCGGATTAGAGATTTGCCGACGCTGCCCAGCGTTTTGGGGAAGATTCTGGCCACGGCGGCAGACCCCGATGCCTCCGCGCTCGACCTGGGCAAGCACATCTCCGCCGACCAGAGTCTTTCGGCCACGTTGCTGAAACTCGTGAATTCGGCCTACTACGGGTTTTACCGCCAGATCGCCAGCGTCTCCCAAGCTATCGTGATGCTCGGCTTCCTGGAAGTGCGCAACCTCACCCTGACCGCCACCGCCTTTCGCACGTTGGGCCAGAGTACTTCCGATTACGACCGCGTCCAACTCTGGCGCCATTCGCTGGGCACCGCCATGGCCGCCGAGCGCCTCGCGAAACTCTTGAAGATGGAGACGGAAGGCGTCTTCGAATCCGGACTGCTCCACGACATCGGCAAAGTTGCCCTGGACATGTTGTATCCGGAGGAGTTCCGGCAGGCCGCCCACCGCGCTCATGCCGAAGGCCGCCCTGTCCATGAAACGGAACGCCAGATCTTCGGGGTGGATCATGCCGAAATCGGGGGCATCCTGGGCGAACACTGGAACCTGCCCCCCGCCGTCGTCGAGGCCATCTGCTGCCACCACGCACCGGAACAGGCCACACTGAATCCCGCGTTGGCCCACCTCATCGCCCTCGCCGACGCGCTTACGTACCAGGCGGATCTCGGCGAACTCAGCAACGGAATTCCGCCGGAGCTGCCGGAGAAGTCCCTGCAGCAGTTGCGCCTCACCGCGGGACAAGCCCTCGAGATCGTCGAAGTGCTCAAGAAGAGCCAGGAGAAGATCGACGAATTCGTCGGCGCTCTGCGCCCGGGCGCAAAGTAATCGGGCGTTTGCCAGGGTGTAGTAAGCCGCCCCGGGTCTTCGAGATGGACATGACAGACCATCACCGCCCAATGAAACCGCGCACCGCCGCAAGCTTGGGTGCGGCGATTGTTGCTTGCGTCAGCGGTGGCCTGGTCCTCGGCATACATTTGGTTTCCGCGTACCTTCAATCGTTCAGGCCCTTGCAGGAGTTCTTTCCTTTTGCGCTGGGATTAACGGTGCTTCTATCGGTCTTTGTCTATGTTCCTCTGAGACTGCTGCTGTACGAACCGCTGCAGTGGTTTTCGGCATCGCTTTCCATTGGCGCCTTCCTGGTGAAGTTCGGCACTTCCTTGCTGCTTACTCTGCTCTTTCTCGTTTTCCTGCAAATTGCGGCAGGGCCAGAGTTTTCGATACTTGGTGCCATTCTGTTCCTGCTCTGCGCCGTATATCTGTTCACTCTTGGGACCTTCAGGCGTCCTTTCGCGCGGCTGCGACCCGCGCTGGCGCCTCTGGATCTCATCCTGCCCTTGGCCTGTTTCCTGGCTGTGATCGTGAATCTGGAAATGGCCAGTTCATGGGATTCTACAGTGCCAGTAAGCCTTGAAGACCTTCGGAACAGTCCACAGTACACCCCGTTTCTGGCTGGGGGGATCGAATTCCGTGGAGGATACCTGAATTATGATTGGAACGAGGCAAAGGGGCTTTTCGATTGCAGTTTGTCTCCAGAGGCATACTTCGCCTCGGTCGAACAGGAGGCCGGAAAACACGGGTGGACGGTGGGGGACACGGACGGATTTTGCAAAGTGTACTCGCGGGTAGACTCCACACCCGGCGGCTACTCTCATGATGAGGCAGTAGAAGTCACCTTCGAGCCGGAAAACCAAACGGTTTCGATCCATATTCGTGCTGATTAGGGTGTCTCACTTGGCGTCGATGACTTCCCGGACTCGTTGCTGCAAGGAGACCGCGGCAGGTAGGATCTCCTCGGCATTCTCCACGCTCCCCGTAATCCAGTAGAGCACCGCTTCAATCACCCGCCTGCGCCAACGATGGACGGGTCGGGCGAGTTCATCGCGAAGAAACTGCACATCGCGCAAGAGCGCGTGCCGCTCCTCCCCGTCGAGGGGGGAGAAGTCTGCTTCCTCCACGAGCCGCTCGACCAGGTGAGGCAGATCCGCCGCCGCTTCCTCTTCGTGGCCGGGCGCCGGCGGAAAACGCAGGTTAAACTCGAAGCAGTTCTCAACCAGGTCAATGCCCGTGGCAGTGATCCGGGCCGCCGCGAACATGGGTGGGTTGTAGCCCATCATTAGCTCGACGTACCGCCGATCCCCGAGATAGTGTATGTTCGGGATCAGCTCGCGGCGCGAAATATCCGGCAGGTGTTCGAAGAAATCCTCCGGAACCAGCATCTCCAGCGGATCGTCTAAGTACCTGTCGTACAGGAACTTGAGTAACTTGCGACGAATCGATTTCGGATGCAGTTTTGGGCCGTCTTCAGCCATACGACGTGTGCATATCCAACGTTAAGACAAGCCTTTGAGTATAATTAGCCGAAGGGGTTATAGCGTAGACTGGACTTCCGCTACAACTTCCTTTACAACATGAACCACCCCAACATGATGGAGGAGTACGCACGCCATGGCTGAGATGGTCGAAATCTTTGATACAACCCTGCGCGATGGAGAGCAATCGCCGGGCTCGAGCATGGACGACCACGAGAAGATTCAGATGGCGCTCCAACTGGACCGTTTGGGTGTGGACATCATCGAGGCGGGCTTCCCCGTTGCCTCCAAGCAAGAATTCGACAGTGTCCAGAAAGTGGCCCGCGCCGTCGAGCATGCCCGGGTAGCGGCGCTGGCTCGTGCCTTGCCGCTGGACATCCAAACCGCCGCCGCCGCGCTGGAAGTGGCGCGACGGCCCGTCTTACACACCTTCATCGCCACGTCGGATCTGCACCTGGAGCACAAACTGCGCATGACCCGCGCCCAAGTGCTGGAAGCGGCGGACAAGGCCGTGCGCCTGGCCAAGAGCCTGATTCCCCGCGTGGAATTCTCGGCCGAAGACTCGACGCGCTCCGATTTGGCCTATTTAGTCGAAGTGGTCAAGGTGGCGATTGCCGCCGGCGCCGACGTCATCAATCTGCCCGACACGGTCGGCTACACGACCCCCAACGAAATCCGTGAGATGTTCCGGCACGTCATTGCCAACGTGCCGGGGGCTGACAAGGTGGTTTTCTCCTCACACAATCACAACGACCTGGGTCTGGCCGTCGCGAACGCCTTGGCGGCCGTCGAGGGTGGCGCCCGCCAGATCGAGTGTACCGTCAATGGCATCGGCGAGCGCGCCGGCAACACGTCGCTGGAAGAAGTGGTCATGGCAATGCGCACGCGCCACGACGTCTACAGTTTCGACTGCAACATCAGCTCGAAGGAATTGGTGCCCAGCAGCACACTGTTGAGCAAGATCACTGGCATGGCCATCCCCTACAACAAGCCAATTGTTGGCCGCAACGCCTTCGCGCATGAGAGCGGCATCCACCAGCACGGCGTTATCGCGCACGCGCGCACCTACGAGATCATGACGCCCGAATCCGTGGGCCGCAACCGGAACGAACTGGTGCTGGGCAAGCACTCCGGCCGCGCGGGCCTGGCCAAGCGCAGCGAAGCGCTGGGCTACACCCTGAACAAGGAAGAACTGGATTTACTGTACGAGAAATTCATCGACCTGGCCGACAAGAAGAAGGAAGTTTACGACGACGACCTGCGCATGCTGATTGTGTCCATGCGCAACGAGAGTTTTGAGGTCTATCACCTGGTCGAAGTCTGTACAAACAGCCATCCCGCCATGGCGCTGGTGAAACTGCGCCGCGGCGACAAGCAGTTTTCGGAGACGGCCACCGGCGACGGCCCCGTGCACGCCGCCTGCCAGGCCGTCGAAAAGATCATCGGCGTCAATGGACGCCTGGAACAATTCGACATTCGGGCCACCACCCCGGGCAAAGACGCGCTGGGCGAGGCCTATGTCAGCGTCAGCTTCGACGGCAAGACCTACAAGGGCAACGGCGCCAGCACCGACATCATCGAGGCCGCTATCCAGGCCTACCTGAACGCCCTCAACAAATACATCGCCCTCCGCGAAGTCCAGGCCAGCGCCCCAGCGCCGCTCGCGAAGTCCTCGTAGCCGGGGCATCCCTGTCCCGTGCTTTTCGTTATGGCGGGTTTTCAAGACCACACCTCCACAGGTGACCGCAGATTTCGCCGCCTCCAAGGGTGAAATAGTGGACCCCAGGTTGGGACCGCTGGCTCCGCTAGGAACCAGTCATAAAAGATAGGTCTTGTACAAAGGGAGGGACTATCGGGTGCCAGACGCCGGCGAACCTACAGTCGCAGAAGTCGAAGAGTTTTTGCTTCAACATATTGACCGGAATCTACACTCAAATATAGGTGTTGGCCGGAACGGCTTTGTTGCTGCCGTTGCGCATGTGTATGGTTCTCAACCCAGCCCCCCGCCGAACGTGGTTGCTGAAGCTGTCTGGAAACTTGTGGGCAAGGGGCTTGTCTACATTGACTTCTCCAACGATTCTGGATTCAACGGCGGCAACCATGCTGATGCTAAGAATTGGTTCATCCGCCTGACTCAGAGAGGCCGGGAATTCCAGACTAGTGCGAAACTACCCGACCCGGATCTGCCGGACAAGTACCTACAATCCTTCGTGCAGGCAATCCCGGACGTTTCTGATGCGGTCCGGCTGTACATTAATGAGGCACTGGAGACCTACAATAACCGGAACTATATTGCCTCGGCGGTCATGTTGGGTGTCGCAGCGGAAGCTGCTTTTCTGGAGATGGCCGATGGATTCTGCCATTTCTTGCCGAACACAGAAGCAGAAAGGCTGCGCGAGTATCTGAATCACCCAAAAAGCAAGTACAGTGCGATGCTGGATGAGTTTCGCAAGCGATTCGAGGTGCGAAAGGGGGATTTCCCGCCAGAAATGAGCGACAAGATTGATCTGCAACTTAACGGGATACTTGAGCTTATCCGCACATACCGAAACGATTCAGGTCACCCGACCGGGTTTCAGATGGGCCGGGCGGAGTGTCATCAAGCCTTGGTTGCCTTTGCCCATACGGGACGCCAATTGTACGCACTAAAGAATGAATTCGAAGCAAGGGTCGCTGCGGGTGGTGGGACCTGATATCACTATGGACGAAGTCGCGCTCACCAGTCTTTTAGAATATCTCATTGGAAATTGGGAAGATGAAATTGTCGAATTCAAGGACGTCGGTGATTCCTATTCGACCTCGGAGATTGGCAAATACTTTTCAGCGCTTTCCAATGAAGCGAATCTCCGAAATCAAGAACGCGCTTGGCTCGTTTTCGGCGTAGATGACAAGCGGCGTGCGGTAGTTGGCAGCAACTACCGGCAGGACCGCGAGCGCCTGCATTCCCTGAAACAGCAGATCGCCCAAGGAACTGAACCCAGCGTTACGTTTCGAGAAATCCACGAATTAGCTCATGCTGGCGGGCGCGTGCTTCTCTTCGAGATTCCCATGGCGCCCATAGGAGTGCCCATCGCCTGGCAAGGACATTACTATGCCCGGGCAGGCGAGAGTCTCACCAGCCTGGGGTTGGATAAGCTCGACGCTATCCGGCGGCAAACCCAAGACACGGACTGGACGGCGCAGGTGGTCCAGCAAGCGAACTTCGGTCATTTAGACCCGGTTGCACTTGCTCGCTCCAAAGAAGCCTTCGCGACCAAGTATGCCAATCGGTTTGACAAGAGCGAGGTGGAGTCGTGGCCGACGAATGTGTTTCTTGACCGCGCGAAGCTTACGGCCGACGGGAAGATTACGCGCGCGGCACTGATATTGCTGGGCAAGCCGGAATCGGTGCATCTGCTTTCCCCTCACCCCGCGCAAATCACTTGGAAACTGGAGGGGCCAGAAAAAGCTTACGAGCACCTCGGCCCTCCCTTTCTTCTGACAACAACGCGGCTATACAGGAACATCCGCAACATTCAATTGCGAATTCTGCCTCAGGATGAGCTCTATCCCATTGAAGTTTCCAAGTACGACCAAAATATAGTTCTTGAGGCGCTTCATAATTGTATCGCCCACCAGGATTACACCCGCTTTGAACGAATCGTGGTTACCGAATACCCCGACAGAATCCTTTTCGAGAATGGGGGAAACTTCTTCGAGGGCAAACCTTCGGATTATCTGGAAAACAACAAGACGCCGAGGCGATACAGGAATCCCTTTCTTGTTCGGGCGATGACTGAGCTAAACATGATTGACACTTTGGGGTATGGTATCTACAGGATGTATTCCGGTCAGGCCCGTCGGTACTTTCCGATGCCTGACTACGATTTACAGGACCCCAGTGCAGTCAGGCTTACCTTGCACGGGCGCATTATCGACCCGGCGTACAGCCGGGTCCTTATCCAGCATTCAGACCTCAGTCTTGCGGATGTTCTTGCGTTGGATCGTGTCCAAAAGAAGCTCCCCCTTGATGAAGCAACGGTTCGCCGGTTGAGGCGGGCAAAGCTGATCGAAGGGCACCGCCCGAACTTACATGTGTCCGCATCGGTCGCCAAACTCACCTCCACCAAAGCAAATTACATTCGTACCCGCGGGCAGGACGATGAGTTCTACAAGAAGCTCGTTCGCGACTTTATCGTAAAGTTCGGAAGTGCGACTCGGTCGGATATCCAGCAATTGCTCTGGGACAAGCTCAGTGACGCGCTCTCGGACGAACAGAAGGAGAGCAAGATCAGTAACCTCATCACGCAGATGCGGCGGGCCGGCACCATCTTCAATACCGGATCCCGAAAGGGCTCAAGGTGGGAGCTTGCAGAATAAATGCAGAAAAAAGCTGTCCCGCATGCAGAATAAAAACGAAGTAACTCTGGATTTCCCAAAGGGTTAGGTTCTTGAGGCGCAGAAAAGAACGTATACCGAAAAGTTGTGGTAAGTAGAAAGGGCCGATGCCCAACAGGTCCTATCTAAAGTCGAACCCTACATCCGGGAATTGCTGGAAGAACATCTGGGTGCGCGCCTGCACGAAATGCGGATAGGCGGGCTGCACTATGGAAGAGAAGCCGGTGCAATATGAGTTCCATGGCGTCAGCGAGGACGGCAGCGTGGGCCTGTGCATTTCTGCCAGTTGCTCGTATGAGACCAACCAGAGGAGAAAGCACTTCTGCGAAGCCACGCTGCTGAACCGGGCGCCGCAGTTCTCCCGACGCATCAGGGTATTTACACACAAGAAACTGAAGGAAAGGCTTCCCCCCGCCCCCCCGAAAAAACTACTTGCGTTATCACACCCGTGCACTATACAATATAGCTTGTGCAATGGTTGCACGTTGAGTTTGGAGTTCGTGTTTCCAACACCGAACTGTACCTGATCCTGCTGCGTAGACCTGAGTTTCAGTCTTCTCTTTGCCCGGATTGGTTACTGCCCGATGTTACGGATCGCCCTCCAGAAGACCCCCAATCTGGGAAAGGAAAAGAAGAATGAATATCTATGTTGGCAATCTGTCCTTCAAAACCCGCGATGAGGACCTCCGATCCGCCTTTGAACGCCACGGCACCGTCAATGACGCCCGTGTCGTCATGGATCGCGAAAGCGGCCGCTCGCGCGGTTTTGGCTTCGTCGAGATGGCGGACGACAATGAAGCGCGCACCGCGATTCAGCAACTGAATGGCAGCGCGCTGCAGGACCGCAACATCACCGTGAACGAAGCGCGTCCAAAGGCGGATCGCAAACCGCGCGGGAACTATTCCTCGCGCTACTAAGCCTGCTTGAAAATAGAGCGGAGGCCGCGGACATCTGTCCGCGGCCTCCGTTTCTTCATTTTGACGCAGCGGCGCAGGACTCCCGCGAGGTCAATTCCCCTCGATTCGCTACAGACCCAGTTGCTTTCGGACCTCTGCGAACGAGAGAGTCGCGGGCTGTCTCGCACGCTCTTGCAAGAACTTTTTCAGCTTCTTGTTCTTCCTTGTGATCTCAATCTCACGATCGAAGTCGTCTAGCTCTGCAAGAAGGAACTCGTGCCCATCCGGCGATCGAAGTATGATGTCTTCCTCTTGAGCGTCCCTCAGCAAGGCGAGCAGCGATTTTGATCGTCTTGAAACTTCGACTGATTTCATAATGCGTACTCCTCGTCACCCCAATTTGAGATATCGGCACGTCACCCGCTCCACGGGCAGCATCGCATCTTGGCCAGATGCAACACAACGGCACGCTGCGGCGATTTGAACGGTTCAGCGAAAAGTGCTATAGTGTTTCATTATCCAAGCGGCCGCTCACCTGGGGCTCAGGTGGGCGGTTTCTCGCTCTATCCCTCGATTTGTTTCAGGAGACTCAGCGGTGAAAAAGGGAATCCATCCCAAGTACGTGGAAGCGAAAGTGCACTGTGCCTGCGGGAACACCTTCAAGACCCGCGCGACGGTGCCCGCGATCAACGTCGAAATCTGTTCGGCCTGCCATCCGTTTTACACGGGCAAACAGAAGTTCGTGGACAGCGAAGGCCGCGTCGAGCGGTTCCAGCGCAAGTACGCGTCGCAGCGGCAGGGCAAGTAATCATTCATGGAACGGGTCATGCGGGACAAGCTCCTCGCCTTGGCGGCGGAGCATGATCGGTTGACCCAGGCCATGGCCACGCAGGAAATTGCCACCGACCCGCAGGCGTACCGTAAACATGCGCAGGCGCTATCGGCCATGGCCGAGATCGTCGCCGCATTCCGGCGCTATGAACGCGAAGAAGCCGCCCTCGCGGAGGCCGAGCATGCCCTCGGCCACGAGGACGACGAGGGGATCCTCGAAATTGCCCAGGAAGAACGGGACCGGCTGCGCGAACTGCTCCCCAACCTCGAGCAAGATCTGAAACTGCTCTTACTCCCCAAAGATCCCCTCGACGAAAAGAATACCATCGTCGAAATCCGCGCGGGGACCGGGGGGGAGGAGGCGGCCCTGTTCGCCGCCGATCTTTACCGGATGTACAGCCGCTTCTCCGAACGCAAGCGCTGGAAAGTGGAAATCCTTTCCTCGCACGAAACGGAATTGGGCGGTTTCAAGGAAATCTCCTTCGAGATCTCCGGCGACAAAGTGTACAGCCAGATGAAATTCGAGGGGGGCGTTCACCGCGTCCAGCGCGTACCGGACACGGAAGCGCAAGGCCGGATTCACACTTCCGCGGTCACCGTGGCCGTGCTGCCCGAAGCGGAGGAAGTGGACGTCGAGATCGATCCCAGCGACCTCCAGGTGGATGTGTTTCGTTCGTCCGGGCCGGGAGGCCAAAGCGTCAACACCACCGACTCCGCCGTGCGCGTGACCCACAAACCGACAGGCCTCGTGGTCTCGTGCCAGGACGAGAAATCGCAGCACAAGAACAAGGCCAAGGCCATCAAGGTGCTGCGCTCGCGCCTGCTTGCCATCAAGCAGGAGGAAGAGATGGCGGTGCGTTCGGAAAACCGGCGCAGCCAGGTCGGCAGTGGCGACCGCAGCGAGCGCATCCGCACCTACAATTTCCCCCAGAACCGCCTGACCGACCACCGCATCAACATGACGCTCTACAGTCTGGACAAGGTCATGCAAGGCGAAATCCAAAGTTTGATGGACGCGCTGAACGCGGCGGACCGCGCGGCCAAGCTGGCCGCCTCGGCGTGACGCTGCTGATGGGACCTATAGGACGTATGAGACCTATAGGACTTATAACATGAGAACTACCGCCCAGGCAGTTGCCGACGCCGCGGACGCACTCGTCCCGGTGACGGACACACCGAGATTGGACGCGGAAATCCTGCTTGCCCACGCCCTGGGCATTTCGCGCAGCCAATTGCTTGGGCGTCTACGCAATGTCCTGCCGCCGGAAGCAGCGGCAGCCTTCCAGCCACTGCTGGCGCGACGCCTCAACTACGAGCCCATCGCTTACATCCTTGGGACTTGGGAGTTCTTTTCGCTTGAGTTTATTACGCGCCCCCCGGTTCTGGTGCCGCGCCCGGAGACCGAGCATCTCGTCGAAGTTACGCTCGAGCACCTGCGCGGGCATCCCGGCCGCGTCCTTGATTTATGCACCGGTACAGGCTGTGTCGCGATAGCCATCGCGATCAACGCGCCCAATGCCGTCGTGCTTGCCACGGACATCCACCCGAGCGCGGTCTCCCTGGCCAGGGAGAATTGCGCGAAGCACCAGGTTGACGTGACCATCCATCAGGGGGATCTTTTTGCTGGGCTGTCCACCCGTGAGCCGCGCTTCGACGTGGTTGTGTCGAATCCCCCGTATGTCCCGGACGAAGAATGGACAACGTTGCCGGCGGTGATTCGGCTCCACGAAGATCCGAAGGCGCTACTGGCAGGGAGGGACGGCCTGGACATGATCCGCCGCATCATCGCCGGTGCTCCGGGGTGGCTTAATCCAGGCGGGCTCCTGGCACTCGAGTTGGGGGAAGACCAGTACGACGCCGTCGCATCGCTTCTGGCCGCGGCGAGTTTCCGGGACATCGGCTGCCGGCACGACCTCGCCGGCATCCGCCGCATCATCCATGGCGCCACGCCATAGCTTTCCCGGGTCTCTGCTCTATTTCGTCCCTGCTGTCCCCCTCAAAATCTGTACGTGTATTGCAACGTCACGGAATCCTCTCCATATCCAATCTCCGTGCCGCGGCCCAATTTCGAGAAGATGTCCCCCCGGCCGTTGTCGGTCATCTCTTCGTGCAGCACATGTGTGAGGCTCATGTGGACCGCGGATCGTCGATTCACGTCATAAGAGAACCCCGCGCCGAGGTGGGTCTGGCCGAGAGCGGGGGAGAGGGCGTTGATGAAGGCTTTGTCCTCTGAAAAGGGGGGCTTGTTGAGAGATACCCCGGCGCGCAGCTTCAGCCGAGGGCTGGCTTGAAAACTGACGCCGGCCTTGTAGTAGTTCTGATCATGCCAACCGAGCCCGCCCTGAATCGTGGGCAGCGAAAACAGTTTTGTGTCGGACCAGTGAATGTGTTTGAAGTCCAGCACTACTTCCAGACGTGGCGTCGGGCGGAACGCGAGGCCCACTTGCAGCTTCTGTGGCAGATCGAGGTTCCACATGACCGTGTCGTCTTCATACAACGTGTACTCCTGCATCCAGGAGCGGCTGCTGTAGGTCGCGCCCACGCTCCAGCGCGGCTGGTGGTAGTAGGCCGCCAACTCGAAGCCGACCCCAAACGCGACGTCCCAGTGGTGGTCGGCCCGCGCGGGCACAAGACGCAGCGTGATGGAGTCCGTGCGGAAGCGCGTGTAGACCGGGACAATCGCCGCGCCGAGCGCCAGGTGCTCCGTGACCGGCACCGCATAGGCCAGGGGAAAGCGCCCGACTTCATAGCCGGACCGGCGATCTCCGTTGCCCAGCAAGCCTGGGATAGTGCGGGGCGACGGAAAGTCGGCCTTGTTCCCTTCCATGCCGAAGCCACCAAAGCCGAAAGTGCCGTGCTTGCCCTCCCACACCACTCCGAGGGACGTGATGGGGACGATGCTGCTGTCATGCAGTTCTCCGGCGAAGGGATTGCGGGCGATGCCACGCGGCCGCGACTCGAGTTCCACCCGCAGGAACTCCTGGATCACATCGATGCGCGGCTCCAGGTCGACTATCGCGGCGGGATTCAGCAGCACCCAGGTGGCGTCTTGCGGGCTGGCCACGCCCGCGCCGCCCATGCCTTTCTGGACCGCGCCGATCGCGTAGAGTTCGTTGGCATCGGCCGCATACCCGGCCTGCGGCGCCCAAAGCATCTCCCCAACCAGGCCCAAGATGAACAGACTTCGCCCTGAACCGAGAAGGATTCTGTGCCAAGAGTGCAGCAGGCACTCTCCTCCGCTTCGGAAGAGCAGACAAGAAAGCCTGCTCCACTCTGGGGCACTCTCCTTCACTTGGCCGGCGCCGCCGTAAACTGGACGACGATGGTGAATTCATCCTTGTTGCGCATGGTCCCCGCCATGGCGGAAAACGGTTTGATGCCAAATTGCGTGAAGCGCCCGGCGCCGAGCGCCTTCACGTGCAGCCGTTCTCCTTCGGTGGTCAAGGTGGCATCCAATGTACCTTCCACGGTTTTTCCGTGCAGGGTGAAATCGAACGTTGCGGTGTACGTTTTCTTCTCACCGCCATCCTGCGCTTTGGGCTCCAGGGACTTCAACGTCACCTTGATGTCCGGGTACTTCTCCGCATCCAATTGCTCCGGCCCCAGCATGGTCTTACGGATCTTGTCCGGAGCATCCGCGGGCATTTCCTCGAATGGTTCCTCGAGCACGCCCTTCTCGATCATCACTGGCGACCACTTGGCACGCGCCTGGGCCGCGTCCGGCGCCAGTTCACTGACCGGAAACGCCAGCGAAAACTGGGTCTTCTCCGGAGCGTCTGGAGTGTAGTCAAGCGTCGCGCTTTTGTACGGGGCAACGATGATATGGTTGTGCGCCTTGGCGGCCGCAATGCCCTCCTTATGGATGACAATGGCCAGCAGCGGATCCTCGTCGAGGATTTGGTAGGGTCCAGCATAGGCAGCACCACACAGCCCCAAGCAGAGTGCGAGAATACGTGTCGACATAGTCGAGACCTTTCCGGCGTCGCCTCTAAAACGAAACATGGGCGGAAAAGCCCGCCCATGTCCGAAGTATTCACTGCATCAAGAATTTGAAGTCATCCTGACGTGAGATGGCAGCACCACCCCTCATGGGAAGAAACCCTTCGCGGTGCTCCCTCATTCCAGGGCGCCGTCCGGCACGGCCTCCGCCATCAGCTGTTCGTAGGTTCCGCGGGCCGCATCATAGGCCCTGCGGGCGGCTTCCTGTTCCGCTGGGCGAATCGCGTTTTGTTTCATCAGCCAGCACTGGTCTACCGCCGCCCGGCACCATTGCGCGCTGCGCTTCGACGCGCGCACCGGCTTGCCGTCCACGAGCACGAAGAGGGGGTTGGTATGCACACTGCCCAGAATCCGCAAGGCGATCCAGCTCGAGTGCGGCACCGGACAGTCAAAGGCGATGTCCTGCAAGGCGCCGTCGGCTTCAATCTCTTTCACGGCGGCCGGGTAACCGTTGACGACCAGTTCCACCGGCACTTTGCGGGTTGTGCCGACGCGCGCCTTCTCCAGATGCCAATAGGGCCGGCCCTCGAAACCGCCCGCGGCAATGAGGCGCCCGGCCTCGCTTTGGTGTTCCGGCAGGAACGCCGCCACGCGCGCGGTGACGTGGATCGTGCCCGGCGCGGCCAGGGCCACTTCGTTATTGTTCGTGCCAAGCAGGGTCCCATTGACAGTGAAGTCCAGAAGATGCGAGCGCCCATCCGACACGTAGTTCGCGCCCTCCTTGATCCGCTTCACGAACGCGTCGAAGCCCAAGTCGCCGTCGAGTTTCAGATAACTCCGCGCCATCCCGACGCGCTCGTCGAAGATGCACGGGTAATCAGTCTCGCCGCTGATCGCCGTGCGAAAACCGCAGTTCAGCGTGTGGTACCAGATGTTCAATTCCCAGGGCAGCGGCGTGTCCCCGGCGGAAATGAAATCGACTGCGCCCTGCGTCACGGTGACGATGTATTCATTCGCGCCAATCCCGTCGAACTTCGCCATGACGTAATTCGGGAAGTCCCTCGTCTTCTCCTTCGGCTCCAGGCCCCAACCCGAGTGCGCGTAGCCCACGATGCCGCCCTGCTGCTGGGCCCATTGCAGGACCGGCATCGTCCAACTCGGCCATTCCTCGATGTATTGCGTCCCAGGATAATCGTCCTCGGCCAGCCGCAGCAGGCAGATGTGGCCCGCGTGGCTCGACGGAAACCCCGACACTTCCACGTCATAACGCATCAAATTTTCCGGCGTGGACAGCGCATTGACCGCGCCCTCGAAGAATGTCTTCTGGTGATACCAGCACGGCCCCCAGGTCAGCACGCAGG
>JACPGD010000271.1 GCA_016182645.1 Candidatus Hydrogenedentota bacterium
CGCCAAAGATATCTCCACCTACCAGGAGCGGCTTCACAACTTCTTTGTCGAACAGCTGGGTGGATTTCCGGAACGCACTCCGCTCAACGCCCAGGTACTCGGCGGCGAAACCCTTGAAGATTACCGCTACGAAAAAGTGGTCTTTGAGAGTCGCCCCGGGCTGTACGTGACCGCCATTCTTTATCTACCCCTCACGCCGCCAACCTATCCGGGCGTGATCTTCCCGTGCGGCCATGAAGCGACCGGCAAAGCCGGAGAGACCTACCAGCGGGGCAGCATTCTGCTCGCCAAGAACGGTATCGCTGCCCTCTGCTTTGACCCAATCGGTCAGGGAGAACGATACGTCTTTTTCGACAACGAGGGAAAACCGGCGCTCGACAGCACGATACAACACTCGCTTATCGGCGCCGGGTCGATCATGCTCGGCACCAACATCGCCGCGTACCGCATCTGGGACGGCATGCGCGCGCTCGATTATCTGGAGGGCCGCCCGGAGATCGACAAGACGCGCCTGGGTTGCACCGGCAATTCCGGCGGTGGCACGCTGACCAGCTACATCATGGCGCTTGATCCGCGCGTCCAATGCGCCGTCCCGAGTTGCTACATCACCTCACTGCCAAGACTCATGGCCACGATCGGCCCGCAAGACGGTGAACAGACCATTCATGCCCAAATCGCCTTCGGCATGGACCACGCTGACTATATCCACCTTCGCGCGCCACGTCCTACCCTTCTTTGTTCCGCCACGCGCGACTTCTTCGATATCTCCGGCACTTGGGACAGTTTTCGCGAGGCCAAACGGGTGTACACCCGGCTGGAAGTGCCCGAGCGCGTCAGTCTGATCGAAGTGGACGAAGAACACGGGTACACCAAGATCCTGCGCGAAGGCATGGTGCGCTGGATGCGCCGCTGGCTGCTGGACGTGGATGACGAGATCAAAGAACCCGACTTCGACATCCGGACACCGGAATCCTTGTGGTGTACCCCGAACGGCAAAGTGAAGGATTTGCCGGGCGCCAAATCGCCGTTCGACTTCAACGTAGAGCTGGAAAGGAAATACTCGGAGAAGCGCGCGGGGTTCTGGCGGGAGCGTCCACGCGAAGAATGTCTCGCCAAAGTGCGGGAGCTGGCCGGTATCACGCTGCCCAGCGCCGGGCCGCCGGCGGAGCCACGAGGCGCCATAAACAAAGATGGTTACACCATTGAGAAACTTGTGCTTAGGCCAGAATTGGGCATCGCCCTGCCCGCTCTTTACTTTACACCGGCGGAAAGACCTGTGGGTACTGTACTCTACCTCCACGGTGAAAGCAAGGAGGCAGACGCCGTCCCCGGCGGCGCCATCGAAGCACTCGTACGCGCAGGAAAGGCGGTCCTGGCCGTGGACCTGCGCGGCATCGGCGAAACCGCCGCGGCAAACAAATATGGCGGCTCCTGGGAACTGGTCAGCCCCGACTGGGTCGATGTCTCCAGTGCCTACCTCTTGGGCAAGTCCTACGTGGGCATGCGCGCTGAAGATGCGCTGTCGTGCATCGAGTGGCTGAAAAACCGCGGCGCCAAAGCGGTCGAGATCATCGCGACGGGCAAAGCCACGCCCCCGGCCACACACGCCGCCGCCTTGGCCGGCGATTTCGTGGAGCACCTGACGTTGCGCGGCGGCATTCCGTCCTGGTCTGAAGCAGCCAGCACTCCCCGTGCGAAATACCAATGGGCAAATGCCGTTCATGGCGCCTTGCAGTGGTACGACCTTTCCGACTTGATGAGGACGTTGCCCGCGGACAAGGTCACCCTGGAAGACATGGCGGTGCCCGTTTTCTAGGAGTTGCGCGTTCGCCGAGGGCTCGCAACTGCCCGCAGGAGTGTCTCCAGCGTGGGGGCCCCGCAGCGAGGCACGTGAAGCGGAGGAACTCGGAACTCGAAACTTTGGTATGTTAAGATCGCATCCGTGAGCACGACGTATAGTCTCCCAGAACTTTATCGCCCCATCGCCGCTCCTCTCGAACTTGTGCGGCAGACCATTCAACGCCTGTGGATGGATGCGTTGCGTTTGGTCAAGATCGAACTTGGCGATAATTCGTTACCCGGTGGGAAGATGCTACGCCCCGCCCTTTGCCTGCTCTCCGCAGGGGCCATCGGTGCTCACGACTTGAAGAAATACGTCGCCCTTGCGGCGTCCTTCGAAGCGCTCCACCTGGCCTCCCTCGCCCATGACGACGTCATTGACAAAGCCATTCTCCGCCGTGGTTCGACAGCGCTGAACGCGCTGTGGGACAACCATGCGGCGGTCCTTGGCGGCGACTACATGGTAGCGCGCGCCGTCGAAATGTTGGCCACGTATGATTCCTGTCCGGTCATCGCGAATGCCATCGCCTCGGTCCGGTTGATGGCTGAAGGCGAACTGCTGTTCTTCGGCCGGTCTCACGACACTCTACGCGAGCAGGACTGCCTCCAACTGGCGCGCCAGAAAACCGCCAGCCTCTTCGCCGAAGCCTGTAGCGCTCCCTGTTACACCATGGGTGGGAAATATCGCAACATTTTTCACAGATTTGGTGAAAACCTTGGCATCGCCTTCCAGGTGATGGACGATGTTCTCGACCTGACCCAGTCGGAAGCGCAATTGGGCAAACCCGCCTGTGGCGATATTGTCGAGGGCAAGCTCACGCTCCCCATCCTCTACCTGCGCCAGGCGCTGATGGCCGATGACCTCGCCCGTTTTAGCGCGCTCCACGGCCAGCCACTGAGCAACGCCGACCGGCTGTGGATTCAGCAGATGCTCGAAGCCACCGGGGCGAGAGACAAGGCCCACGCCGTCGCCCAGCACTATTCCGCACAAGCCCTCCACCAGCTCGAGTCTCTTCCCCCCTCCCCCTACCGCGACTCGATAGAAGGTATTGTGGACTTCCTGCAAACGCGGAGTTCGTAGCGGGCCTGTCAAGGCGGAGGCAAGCCATGGCCAATTCGGAGCATCCCAAAGTCCTTTTTCGCGAAGACCAGCAGTTCCGTCAGCCGCTGCTGTGGATAATTGTGGTCATCTTTGCGGCATTCGTGTTGGGGACGGCCTTTTTTCTGATGCGTCGGGCCGCACTGGGCGCGCCGGAATCAGCCAGACTACCCTGGCAGACGTGGTTGCTCCTGCTGTTGTTTGTCGTGCTCCCCGTGGGGACCACGATGTTGGTTCTGGCACTCGCAAAGCTCCAAGTCGAGGTCAGTACAGCCGGGCTGTTTGTCCGCTTTTTCCCCTTTCACCGCAGGGTGCATATGATTGACCTGAGCGGCATTGCCAGCGTGGAGACCGTCACGTATAACTCGGTGCTGGAATATGGCGGCTACGGTATTCGCCGTTTGCCCCGCGCGAAGGCGTACAATACTGGCGGGAACCAGGGGGTGCGTATCCACTATGCAAATGGCTATCATCTGCTCCTGGGAACCCAGTATCCGGCGGAGTTACAGGCGGCCATCGCGCAGGTGCTGCCAGAGGCCTCTGCCGCGGATGCCGATGGGTGAATAATCCGTCTTGAGGAGTGCCCCGAGCATGCGCCTGGTGAAAGTCGCCGCCGCGTCCATTTCCGTGAAGGTCGCGGACTTTGACTGGAACGTCAGCCGATTGCGCAAAGCCATCGACGCCGCGCAGTCGGTCGGTGTGCATTTACTCGTGACACCGGAATTGGGCATCTCGGGTTATAGTCTCGAAGACCGCATCTTCTGGCCCGACATTGCGCGCGAAAGCTGGCAGGCGCTCGAAGAACTGGCGCCACTTTGCACCGGCATCGCCGTTTTCGTGGGTTTGCCTGTCCGCATCGAAGGCATGGTCTACAATACGGGTGCGCTCCTTTCCGGCGGGCGCGTCCGCGGCCTCATCCCGAAGAAGCACCTTCCGACGTACAGCATCTTTTACGAGGGCCGCAATTGGACGGCCTGGCCGGGCGGTGTCACGGAGGTGCGGGGAGTTCCCGCGGGCGACCTCGTGTTCGATCTCGACTTCGGAAAGGTCTCGGCGGAGATCTGCGAGGATCTGTGGTCGGCCACTTCACCCGGGCGCGAGCGCGTCCTGCACGGCGCGGAGATCATCTGCAATCTCAGTGCGTCCCCCTTCACGCCGGGAAAGAATGAAGAGCGCAAACGGCTCGTGCGCGGCGCGGCCAATATCCTGAAGGCGGTGTACGTTTACGCCAATCTTCTGGGGTGTGACAATAGCCGGCTCGTCTTCGATGGCGGCGGCTTGATCGCCACGCCGGAAGAACTGTTGAGCGAAGGAACGCTACTCTCGCGCCGTTCCTGGACGCTGTGCACGGCCGTGGTTGACCTCGATGATGTTGTGCGGCAACGCTCCGAAAATACAACGTGGCGCCTGGCCCTTTCCGGCCGGCAAAACCCAAAGTTTGTTACCCAGCTTGTTGCCGCCAAGGATGCCGAGCCGTATCGGCCGGCCTCAACGGCGGAATTCGTGGCGCAGTTTCCCGTCAGCTTTTTTACACCGTCTTTGCAACACCGCGAAACCGCGCGAAACCCCTATCTGGATGAACTGTTTGATGCACTCGTGCTGGGGCTCCGCGATTATTTCGAAAAAGTGGGTGTCTTCCATCAATTCCTCATCGCCCTCTCCGGCGGCCGTGACAGCGCTTTGTGCCTGTTGATGGCGGTGGAGGCCGCGAAATCGTTACGGGAAGGCACACAGGCGGAAAAATACGCCGAGCACGTGGCGGCGGTGTTCCTGCCCAACAGCGCCTACACTAGCGAGGCGACACAGGCCGCCGCGCGCGCACTGGCCGAGGAAGTGGGCGTGCCCATTCGCATCGTGGCCATTGATGATGAAGCGCAGGTGGCTCTGACTAAAGCTGAAGAGATGGTCGCCGGGCAGGGTCCAGTCAGCGCGCTGGCCCGCCAGAATTTGCAGGCGCGCATTCGCGGCGCGATGATGCTGAATTGGGCCAACAGCGTGGGTGGATTGGTCCTGGTGACTTCCAACCTGAGTGAGGCCGCCGTCGGCTATACGACCACGGGCGGCGACAATCAGGGCGGTTATTCCCCCATCGCCAATGTGCCCAAGACGCTCGTGAGCCTGCTGCTTGATTATATTGCCCGGCGTGACGGCATCAAGTCGCTCCAGAAAATTCTTGAGATCCCCCCAAGCGCTGAACTCGCGCCGAACCAGCAGGACGAGGCCGATTTGATGCCTTATGTCGTACTCGACGACCTGCTCTATCTCTATGCGCGGCGGCGCATGTCGCTGGCCGATTGCTGGCGCGTGCTCTGCCACCGCCACCCCGACCACGCCCCCGAGCAACTCCGCGAGTGGACCGCCGATTTCGGCAAGCGTTTCGCCTACAATCAATGGAAACGCGATCAGCACCCCGTACCGTTGAAGGTGATGGATCTCGACCTCGACCCCAAGACAGGCTTCCGTTTTCCCGTGACCCAAAGTATCCAGCACGAATTGGATGACCTGCGCGATGCCCAGTGGGATTCGAGCGTATGATATGATGATTAAGATACGAAGGAGCGCGGGATGAATTTGAACCTAAGAGAGATCACAGCCTCTGCACTGCAGCTTCCAATTCGAGAACGAGTCAGATTGGCCCAAGTCCTGGCGACAAGCGTGGAGGAGGAGGTGCCCCTGGACTTCGACACCGTATGGAGGGAAGAGGCTAAGCGTCGTCTTGCGGACTTTCTTCGGGACAGGTCAAAAGCCGTCGAAATTAGCGTCGCTGTTGATTCCGTCCGCGATGCTTTAGGCCAATGAGAATATACATTTACCGCGAAGCTCTTGGTGAATGGACCGAAGCAGCCCAGTACTACGATGAAAAGGTTGCAGGTCTTGGCGACGATTTCACAGACGCAATTGTGCAGGCAATTGAGCGGATACTGCGGTTCCCGAGCGCTGGAGCTGATCTCGGGGACGGTATACGCAGTAAGATTATCGCCGCGTTCCCTTACAAGATAATCTATGCATTGGTCGAAGATTTCTTACTCGTCCTGGCCATTGCGCACCAACACAGACGCCCAGATTACTGGAGAGAGCGTCTCCACCGGTAGAGGTTGTCTTCAGTCAACCTACAGTCGGGGTGGATCATTCAAATTCGATCATGAGCAACGAAGAATTTGACCGGGCAATCCCGCTCCCCTGGCTCTTCATGGTCTAGTATCATGTCCAACCGCTCGATTAATCGCAAAGAACGCACATTTGCAGCATCCGCGCCAGCAAGAATCCGGGAGAGTCCCGCTTCCTCGAGTCCATGCCGGACGGCCCGCTGGGCCGCCTCGAAGGCCAGGCCTTTTCCCCAGTACTCCGGAAGCAGCCCGTACAACAGCTCGGCCTGTCCAGCTTCATCCTTCTCTTTCAGAAAACAGAAGCCAATATCCATGCCTTCATCCCGCAAGTGCACCAACCACAACCCAAATCCCCGCCGTTGAAAGGTCTGCCTGCTCTCCGCCACCAACGCTTCCACGACACTGCGCTCGATAACGCGCCCGTCCCAAAGGTACTGCCGGACCTCCGGGCGCGTCCACAAGTGATGCAGGAACTCACTGTCAGCGGCGCGGCATGGCCGTAGCACCAGGCGCGCCGAATGCAGCAGGATCCCACCCCCCGGGATCTCTTCAATGGTCTCTTCAAAGGGACTGTCTTGCTTCGTCATTGTTCGCTATACTATCCGGCGTCTGAATTGAGGTGCTGTTGCTTAACAGGGGAGTCTCTCTATGTACATTGGGCGCATTGTTGCGGTCGCGCAGACGACTGATGGGCGTCTCGGCGCACTCTACCGCGTTTCCAGCCGATCCTTTCCGAACCGCACGGCCGTCGTGGCGGAAGAACGCGTGAGTATCGTACCAAAGCCAGGGCACGAATTGGACGTCCAGAAGAACCCGTACATTGCCTACAACTGCGTGCGCGTTGTTTGCAGCGGAGAAGTGGCGGTGGCAACAAACGGCAGTCAGACCGATGCCATCGCGGAAAAGATGGAAATGGGGATGCCGGCCCGCGATGCCCTCGCGTTGACCCACCTTGCCCTCGACTATGAAAAGGACCAGTACAACACCCCGCGCGTCAGCGCCGTCGTGGACAAAGTTGACGGCTCCGGCTGGCTCGCCATCGTACGCGACGATGGACTTGAAGTACGGCGCATGCCACTCACGCCTGGCCGCTTCTTTTACGTCGCCACCTACGAGGAGAACCATGTGCGGGGGGAACAGTCCGGTGGCTTTGAACCCAGTGACGCGCCCACCTGTTGCGCTTTCATGCTGGGCGGCGGTGTGTTCGCGGAACGCACGCACGCCATCACGGCGGTGGCTGCTTTGGCGAATGAAGACGGATTTACCTTGCACGTCCAGGACGCGAGTCACGCCTGATGTCTCGCGAGTTCCTGCAAAACGTCGATGAACTCATCCGCGCGCGCTATCCCCTCCTGTACGTGGTGACCTGGGAGGAAGAGCGCGTGCGCCAGTTACTGGCAGAAGTGGCGCGCGCCCAGGGGAAGAGTCTCCTCGAATGGAGCATCACCGATGGCCTCCGCGCCATCGTGGGCGAACGCCGTGCGCCCGGGCCGAACCAGAAGCGCGAAAGAAATGTCCTCGCGCTCCTGAACGAAATTCTGCAAGCAGACGCCTCTTGCATCTACCTCCTCAAAGACTTCCACACCTACCTGGAGGCGCCGGAAATCGTGCGCCAGATGCGCGACTTGTGCCAGGCGTTGCGCAGTTCACACAAGACGATGGTCATCTGCTCGCCCTTCCTGAAGATTCCCGTAGAGCTGGAAAAAGCTGTGACGATTGTTGATCTGCCGCTGCCTTCCTACGAGGAATTGTCCCGCCTGCTGGATGAAAGAGTACTGCGTGGCCCGGGTCCACGAAGTTACCGCATTCAACTCACCCCGGCGGAACGGGATGGCATCATCAAAGCGGCCCAGGGCCTGACATTGACAGAAGCGGAAAACGCTTTCGCCAAATCCATTGTCCGGGACAAGACTCTCGATGGCCGCGACGTTCAGGCCATCATGTTCGAGAAGGTCCAAATCATCCGCAAATCAGGCCTCCTTGAATACTATGATCTTACGTCTGGCCTTACAACGCTGGGCGGCATGGACCTGCTCAAAGACTGGGTGCGCAAGCGCGTGCGCGCGTTCAGCCAGGAGGCCCGCGAATATGGCCTGCCGCCGCCCCGCGGCATCCTCCTGATGGGTGTGCAGGGTTGCGGGAAGAGTCTGGCGGCGAAGAGCATCGCAACGGTGTGGTCGTTGCCGCTGCTGCGCCTGGACATGAGCCGGATCTTCCAGGGGTATATCGGCAGTTCCGAGGACAACATGCGCCGTGCCCTGAAGGTCGCCGAAAGTCTTGCGCCTGTCGTCCTCTGGATCGATGAGATCGAAAAGGCCTTCTCCGGCGTCGAAGGTTCCAGTGCCACGGACGCCGGCACGACGGCGCGGGTGATCGGGCAGTACCTCACCTGGATGCAGGAGAAGAGCTCCCCGGTCTTCGTCGTCGCCACGGCGAACAACGTGCAACATCTCCCGCCCGAACTCCTCCGTAAAGGACGCCTGGACGAAATCTTCTTTATCGACCTGCCGCGAACTCGTGAGGCCGCGGAAATCTTCTCCATACACCTGAAAAGACTGCGGCGCGATCCGGCGGCTTTTGATCTCAATCTGCTCGCAGCGGCCGCAAAAGGCTTCAGCGGCGCCGAGATCGAACAGGCCATCATCAGTGCCATGTACGACAGTTTCTTCGCGGGACGCGAAGTGACCACGCAAGACATCCTCAACAGTCTTCAAGAAACGGTGCCGTTGTCCCGAACCATGCGCGAAAGTATCGACAGCTTGCGTGCATGGGCGGCGGACCGCGCAAGACCGGCCTCCTCCCTGGCCGACCCGAAGCGGAACACGGACAATGGATCGCTTTGATTGGCTCGAACTCACGCCACTGCGCCCGGCCGTTGCGCCCGTGGAACCACTGCTTCGCCCTCCGTCCGACGGCCCAACGTTTTTTCGTGCCGCGCGCAGCTTCCGCGAGAACGCCCATTTTCGGAATGCCGCGGACTGCTACGCGCGCTCCCTCGGCTTTGATGAGCGCAACTATATCGCCTGGGTGGAACTCGTCGATACGCTGGTGCGGGCGCGCCTGCTGGAAGAAGCGGAAGCCCGTTCCAAGGAAGCATTCGACAACTACAGGCAGGTGCGCCTCTTTTACGCCAGCCGTGCGCTCGTGCTCGCACATTCCAACGCCCTGGTCGATGCCTGGCCGCTCAGTGATATCAGCATCGAGTCCAGTGACCACTGGTATCCGCGGTTGGTCCGTGCCGAATTGCTGCTCAGAACAGCTCGCGAAAACCTGGCGGGCGCATTGAACTTGTGCGAGGAAACCCTTGACCGGCATCCGGATACCTGGGACGTGCTCCTCCTCTCCGGCTGGCTCTTGCTCGACAATGAATTCCCGGCGCATGCCGCGGGCTATTTCAGCGAAGCAGCCCACCGTCAACCGCGGTCGCTGGTGGCCTGGCTGGGGTTGGGAGACTGTTTCCAATCGCTGCGCCTATATGATCAGGCGCTCTTCTACTACCAGCGCGCGCTCGAAATCTAGCCCAAACACGAACTCGCCCTCGAGCGCCAGCGCCGTTGCATTCCGCGCCGCTTCGGTCTCGTGCGACTTTTCCGCCCCGAGGACCTGCGCCGCCGCTGGTCCCGCGCCTTCGAGAAAGAGCAAGGCGTGGCCCACTCAGACGAATAGCCTGAGGGCGCCGCCCAAGGTCAGCCTTCAAAATCACTCACTATTTGCTCGATGCGCGTGAGGATCCGATCCAGGCACACACCCATGTCGCGCTGGTCTTGCTCGCGCGCCACCCGAAGCTCGTGCACCTCTGCGGCAAACTCGAACGCGGCGCGCAGCGCAAAGGCTTGGGTATCAATGCGCTCGCTCTCCCCCTCGATTTTTTTGAGCCGCTCGGAAACCTGCTGGGCGAGTGTCCGTGTTGTGACCTCGTCCCGGAACACCGGAATCCGCAGCTTGGCATTTCCTAGCTGGACGAGAATCGTACTCATTGGCGCAATGTGTCCGAAAGCAGTTTCGTATATTCAAGCACGCGCGCCAACCGCTCCTGGAGTTGTTGCTGCGTATCGCGAAGACGCTTGTTGTCTTCTTGCAGCGCGGCGTAGCTCTTGGTGGCCTCGTTTAAGACCGACAACTCCTTGCCGCGCGACCAGTACTGCTGCACAAGCTTCTCACGGGCCTCGCGCTGGCGCTCCAACTCCTGCTCGGTCGACTCGAGCAGGGCATGCAGCCGTTCCAGCCGCTGCTCGATCTTGTCGGAATACGATTGGAGTAGCCGATTCATCGCCGTTGTGCGCCGAACTGTGTTTCCAATTGCTTCATAATCTTCTGCAGGGATTTTTCCGTGTCTTTGTCTGTCAGCGTCCGCTCTGGCGACTGAAAAATCAAGTTAATCGCCACACTCTTCTTGCCCGAGGGGATGCGCTCCCCAGCGTAGACATCGAAAATCTCAGCCTGGTGCAGCAGTTTCCCGCCCGCGTTCTCCACCGCCGCCAGCAACGCACCCGCGGGCGTCACCCGGTCCACCAGGACGGCGAGATCGCGAAGCGAAGGTGGAAATGCCGGGACGGGCTGGAATTGCGGGCGCAGAACGGGCAGGGAGAGCAGAGATTCAAGATCCAACTCAAGCACGAACAGATCAGCCTCCACATCAAAGTCTTTGGCGACCGTCTTCGCAATTTTTCCGGCGGTCCCTATCTCCTTCCCGACCGCTCGGATACACGCGCACTGCCCCGCTTGGAACGTGTCCCGAGCCACCGGATCAAATGCTACCTCAGCGCCGAAAAAATCCAAGACCGCCTCCGCGTATCCTTTGATATCGTAGAAATCGGCACTGCGCGTCTGCTGCCCCCAGTGTGGCGCCTCGGGCACCCCCGACAGGAGCACTCCCAGCCGCAACTCCTGTGTTGGCAATGCCTCCACGCCCGCCAGACGGTAGACGGGACCAATCTCGAACACGGCAATATCGCTGAGACCGCGGTTAACGTTGTACGCAGCGGCCTGCAATAAGCCGGGGACAAGTGTTGTTCGCATCCCGGCATGCTTTTCTGAGAGCGGGTTCTCCAGGAGGACCATCTCTGCACCTGCGCCGTCCAAACGCGCGCGCGCCAAATCTTGCGGGCAACTGAAGGTCCAGTTGTACAGTTCCGACAGCCCCTGTCCCACAAGGAAATGACGCAGTTGACGCACCCGCCCCTCCTGTGGGGCGAACACCTGTTCATTCTGGCGGACCCGCGGCAGGGTGGTGGGCACCTTCTCGTAGCCGTGCAATCGCGCAATCTCTTCGATCAGGTCCGCTTCGCCGTGCGTCACGTCATGGCGCCAAGTGGGTACGCGCAGGGTACAAGAATCAGCGTCGCGAGCGGCACACACAAAACCCAGCCGCTCCAGGATGTTTCGCTGGTCATCCGGCGAGACCTCCGCACCCAGCAACGCATGCGTGCGGCTATAACGCAACTTGACTTCCTTCTGCTCGAGAGGCTGTGGATAGGCGTCAAGCACCCCCGGCGCCACGACCGCGCCCGCGATGTCCTGCATCAAGGCCGCCGCACGGTCAATGGCGAAGCGGGCCATTTCGGGGTCGGCCCCCCGCTGGAACCGCTGGGAAGATTCTGTAATCAACCCCAGTGCGCGGCTGGTGCGCCTGATGGAAACGGGGTTGAAATAGGCGCTTTCGAGGAACACCCGCGTCGTAGTCTCCCCAACCTCGCTGGTCGCTCCGCCCATTACGCCCGCAACACATTGGGCCACTCGCGCGTCGGCAATGACGAGCATCTCCGGCCGCAGCGGGCGTTCCTGGCCGTCCAACGTCCGTATCACTTCGTCTTCGGTGGCACGGCGGACAACAATGCGGTTTTCGATCAATTTGTCGTAGTCAAAAGCGTGCAAGGGGTGACCGGTTTCGAGCAGGACGTAGTTGGTAATGTCCACAATGTTATTGATGGGACGCTGGCCAGCGGCGAGCAGCCGCTGCGTCAACCACTTTGGTGATGGCCCCACGCGGAGACTAGTCAGCACGCGTCCCAGGTAGCGCGGGCACAGTTCGGCATCCTCGACCGTCACCGAACTGAGCTGGGAGGCCGCGGGACCGCTCTCCACAAACTCTACCTTCGGAATACGCACTTGCTTGCGAAAGAGCGCGGCCAGCTCGCGCGCCACTCCGATCATGCTGGCCCAATCGCCGCGGTTCGGCGTGACCTCAATCTCGAATATCACGTCATCCAGCCCGAGCACCTGGCGTGCGTCCGCACCCACCGGAGTGTCCTCGGGCAGAATCATCAAGCCATCTATGTCTTCGCCCAGGCCCAGTTCTTTCGCCGAGCACATCATGCCTTGCGATTCGACGCCGCGCATCTTGCGCCGGCTGATTTCAAAGCCGCCCGGCAGCACCGCGCCCACGACCGCCGTGGGCACTTTATCGCCCACCTTCATATTGCGCGCGCCGCAGCAGATTTGAAGCGGAGCTTCCCCGCCGACGTCCGTCTTGCAGACGACGATCTTGTCCGCGTCCGGATGCGGGTCAATCGAGAGGATCTTTCCAATGTAGACTTCCCGGATCGCGTCGCCGGTCCGTTCGACCGCTTCGATCTCGAGGCCAAGCATGGTCATCCGGCAGGCAAGTTCCTCCGCCGGCACGTCGATGTCCACATATTCTTTCAACCAATTGAGGGAAACACGCATGACTAAAACTGCTCCAGGAACCGCAGGTCGTTTTCAAACAGGTAGCTGATGCTGCTTATCGCGTGCCGTTGCATGGCGATGCGATCGATACCAAAGCCGAAGGCAAAACCGGTGTACTTTTCGTAGTCGTACCCCGCGTAGCGGAAGACTTCCGGGTGCACCATGCCGCAGCCGAGCAGCTCACTCCAGCCGCTGCCCTTGCACACTCGGCATCCTTGCCCCTTGCAGATCGTGCAGGAGATGTCCACCTCCGCGGACGGTTCGGTGAACGGGAAAAAGTGGGGACGGAACCGGATCTGGGTCTCCTTGCTAAAGAACCGGTGCACGAACAACATGATCGTGCCCTTGAGGTCCGCGAAACTGACCCCTTCGTCCACCAGCAGTCCTTCAATCTGGTTGAACATAGGGCTGTGACTGGCGTCCAAGTCCACGCGATAGACCCGGCCAGGCGCGACGATGGCCACGGGCGGTTTGGCGCGCTCCATGACCCGCATCTGCACCGGCGATGTGTGCGTGCGCAATACGACACCCGGCTTGACGAAGAAAGTATCATGCGAATCGCGCGCCGGATGATCGGCCGGTGTATTCAGGCTGTCGAAGTTGTAGTACTCCGTTTCAATGTCCGGGCCGGTGGCAATCTGGAACCCTAATTCAAACATGATCTGGAGCACTTCTTCCGTCACTTGGCTGATGACATGCATATGCCCCTTCCGGCGCCGCCGGCCCGGCAATGAAAGATCCACCTGCTCGCGTTCCGCTTGAGCGTGATCCACCGCTGCTTCGAGCGTGGCCTTACGCAATTCCAGCGCTTCGGCAATCGCCGTTTTCACAACATTGGCCGTCTGTCCAACGCTTGGCCGTTCTTCCGCAGGTAGTTGCGTCAGGCCGCGCAGGATCTCGGTCACCTGACCTTTCCGCCCGAGAAACTGCACGCGCAATTCCTCGAGGAGCTTGAGGTCGGACGCCTGCTCAATGCTGGCCACGGCTGACGCACGGAGGATTTCTAATTCGATTTGTAACTGCATGATGATTTGACCGGTTCGCAAACAAAGTGGACAGGCACAGGAAGTAGATGGGCAGGCTCTCGGCCACGTGCGGGCGGGAGTCTAGAGTGCTGGATGATAGCAAATGGACCGGCAGGCGTGCCATCGCTTCACTTGTGAAAGAGGACACCTGCCATGTTGATCGACACTGCGCGGCCTGGTCCATCTGGCCCGTCTGACACGTCTGACTTGTCCGATCAGTCCGCTCCGACCGATCCGTCCGATGAACCCGCCACTACTCAAAGAGAACGCGGCCGAGCCTGACCTGCGTGGCCCCCTCTTCGACTGCAATCCGAAAATCGTCGGACATACCCATGGACACCTCGTGCAACCCATGTTCCGAAGCCAGCGCGCGCAGCGAACGAAAGACGCTGCGCAGCACCTCTTCGGGGGCGCCGAAGGGGGCCATGGTCATCAGGCCGTCCACGTGCACTCGGTCGAACGGGCGCAAGTGCTCCAGCGCCTGGCCTACGCGGTCCGGGTCAAAGCCATGTTTAGTCTCCTCGCCCGAAACGTTGACCTCAATCAATACTTGCAGCGTCTTGTCTTGTTCCTCAGAATGCTTCTGCAGCGTCTCCGCCACTTCGAGTCGATCCACCGAATCAATGTGCGGGAAAAGCGAGACCACAGCCCGCGCCTTTCGGCGCTGAATCGGCCCGATCATGTGCCAGCGGACGTCTCCGGGCAGGGCCTCGATTTTCGCGCGCGCCTTCTCCAGGCGGTTCTCCCCAAACTCCCGGACCCCCAAATCGTACAGCGCCCGCGTCTCTTCGATAGTCGCCGTTTTCGTGACCGCCACCAGCCGGACTTCCGCGCCCGTACGCCCGCTCCTGACCGCCGCCGCCTCGATTTGAGCACGGACATGCGCCAAATTTCGGGCCAACCGTGAACGCATGTTATCCATTGAAATGACCCCTCTTACCCCTGCCTCTATTGCCCAAAGAACAAAGCCGCCCGCGGGAGACTCCGGGGCGGCCACTTGAGGTCGTGAAGAATGATTCTAACCTTGGGTTTGCTCTTCCGCGGCGGCTGGTTTACCGACGCAATCCTGGACGGCCTCGGCCCGGCGGAGCAGGGCTTTCTTTTCTGACACAGACAGCGCGATGTTCGCCTGATTCTTGATGTCCATGATGAGATTCGAGGCTTCTTCCCACATATCGGCGCTGTCCCAACGCGCTTTATCAAGCAGACCAATGGCCTCCAAATACCGCCCCTCCTCGCGCATATCGAGGGCCTGCAAGCGCAGCAGCCGCGCGCCCGCGTAGGGATCGTCCATGGCCTTCCAGATCTCCCGCGCCTGGTCTCGGTTTTCTTTCGTTTCCGCCCGTTTTTGTGCTGCCACTGCCGGGTCCGTGGCTTTTTCCGCTGCCGCCGCGGCATCGTTCCCGCGCTTCTCGTAGATAAGGCCCTTGTTTCGCTCAATAAACCGCGGGGCGGTTTCCGTGCCGCTTAGCGATTCCGGGAAGCGCTTCTGATAGTCCTGCCAGCCAGCCAGCGCTTCCTCGTACTGCCCATTGTTCTCGAGGGCGTGATACAACATGCGCGGCACCCACCGGTCGTGCGGTACGCGGACGGCTTCCTGGAGGTACTTGACAGCGTTCGCATAGTCCTTCATCTTGTTGCTGTAAATCGAATAGCCCAAGTCGAAGTACAATCGGTAATCCCGGGGATTGTTGCGGATGCCGTCCTTCAGGTAGAAAATGGCCCAATAATAATAGCGTTCCTTATTCCCGATGCAGGCCTTGTAGTCGGGGTCCCAGCGCAGATCCGCGGGCGGCGTCGGCAGCATGCTGGCCGTCACGTTGTAGGCGACGTGCCAGGCGCCGAGCAAGTACGCCTCGACAAAATGCGGGTCCAACGCGACGCACGTGCGCATCATCGGGATCATCCGCTGCATCATCCCCTGGTGCCAGAAGCGATCCACCTGGAGCCAGACAAAGTTGGCGGCCACTTTCCGGAACCCGAAGAACAAGTTGAAAATATTGACGCCGCCGGCCTGCGCTTCAGCGTAGGCGATGCCGGTCGCGAATTGGAGCGATCGCGTGCGCGCATAGGACAGGAAATCCGCGCGCTCGGCCGCCAGCGCCGGGCTGGTGGCAAGCCGCCAGACGTCCCATTGATACTGCGGTTCCGCCACGGCCCGCACCAGCTTGGCTTGCGCCTGGTCATCCGGCGTGGGGACCTCCGGCAGGCGCTCTTCCGCCGCCGCGGCGACGCGCTCGAACAGCGGCTTGTCCTGATACTCGGGATTGGCGTCTTGAAACAAGCGTTGATTCGTCGCGGCGGCGATAATCCAACGGTAGAACGCCTCGGACTCGCGCAGAAAGGTCAAATTGCGCCCCAACATACTCCCCACGGCCATGGAGAGGGCAAACAGCGCAGCGAGCAGAAGGTTCGACTTCATGGGCGATTAGAGCTCCTTACGCCGGAAGATCCAGTAGGCGAGTATCATTCCACTCGCCGCGTATACCAGGCCATAGGCAATGAGCCGGATCGGGAAAACATCCGCCGGCGGATCGCCAATGGGGGCGTTCAAGATCTGGTTCTTGATGCTGAATTGTTGCAGGTTTGGCAGGACATTCCACAGGGCGAGGGCCGTGTAGTAAACAAGCTTGCCCATCATTTCCGTGGATTCTTCCAAGCGTGAGGCGACGTCTTTCAGGTACTCCGTCAGATTGCCAATCAGATAGATGAAGAGGCCGGCAATCGTGGGCAGCACCGCGGAGGTCGCGGCGCAGGAAATGGCGAAGGTGAAGGCGCTGATGATGAGGAATTGGAAATAGGTCAACATAATCGACCACATCAGCATCGTGGGCCACACGCGCTCGCGCGCATACAACGCCATGAAGAACAGGCCGCCCATCAGCACGAGGTTCACAATGACGATGAACTGGACGCCGACGAATTTGCCCAACAAGTACTGAAAGCGCCGAATCGGTTTGGACAAGACCGTATAGATAACTTTGTTCTCAACTTCGGTGGGCACGACGGAGGCCGAAATGAAGATGGTGATCAGCACGCCGAAAATATCGATCGTGGTGACGCAAATGTCCTTGATCAGCTTCAGGCTCAGATCTTCCTGCGCGGTCGGGTCTATGGCGCCGAGCGACGTCGTCATGAAACTCGCACCGAAGATGGTCAGCAGGGAAAGAATCAGGAAACCGACCAGGGTCTTTTTCCGGATGCCCTCGCGCCAGGTATGCACCGCAATGAACCAAGGTCCCCGGAACCATTCTCCGAAGCCCGGTGCGGTTCCCAGCCGATCTGTCTGTTCCACGTCTGCGTCTGCTGCACTACTCATGATGCCAGTCTCCGTTCGGCTTCGGCCGCACCGACGACGCGGACGAACAACTCTTCCAAAGTTTCGCGGCGCGGATGGACGCCGGACAGCGTCAGCCCGTGCGATTTACACAGTTCCAACGCCTCATAGGAATTCATGCCCTCGGCGACGCGCAAGCGCACGCGATTGCCGATCTGATCTTCCGTGGCAATGCCGCGCCCCAGCAACGCCGCCAGAGACTGGGCATTCGCTCCTTCCGCCTCAATCACCATTTCCCGGTTGGTGAGCAATTCCGAGATCGTCCCCTGAACACGCAACACGCCCTCAAACAGGATGCCCACCCGGTTACTGATCAACTCGACTTCGAGCAATTCGTGGCTTGAAATCAGCAGGGTCTTGCCTTGATCGCGCAGGTTGGCCATAATGTCGCGGATTTCCTTGCGCGCGATGGGATCGAGGCCGGTCGTCGGCTCGTCGAAAATCAAGATCTGTGGATCGCTGATCAAGGCTTGGGCAATGCCGATCCGCTGCCGCATGCCCTTCGAGTAGCCGCGCAGCAGCCGCTTCCGCGCGTGCGTCATGCCGACCGTCTGGAGCACGGCGTCAATCCGCCGGCTCAATTCCGCCCCGCGCAGGCCGTAAAGCTGCCCGTAATACCGCAGGATCTCCTCGCCGCGCAGAAAGTCCGGATAGTAGGCGCCTTCCGGTAGATAGCCGATGTTGCGCTTCACCCGCGCCGACGTAATGTCCTTGCTGCCCAGGATTTCGATGCCGCCGGACGTGGGGAAGATCAGTCCCAGCAACATCTTGATCGTTGTCGTTTTACCTGAACCGTTGGGCCCCAGGTAGGCGAAGATTTCGCCGCCCTGGACCGTCAGGTTCAGGTCTCGCAGGGCGTGCACGTCCTGCCCTCCGAAAGCGCTTTCATAGACCTTGTTCAAGTCACTGGTTTGAATCGCAACAGACACGCTACCAGCCTTTCTCGATTACGGTTGAATCCCATCGTCCTCGCGATGCGGC
>JACPGD010000272.1 GCA_016182645.1 Candidatus Hydrogenedentota bacterium
CAATTGCGCGACCCCCTCCCGCACGTTCGCCACAGCCCCGCCCGGCAGCGGCTGGGCCAGCCAGGCGGGATCGCCCGCAAACACTTCCACCTCGTCCGTAAAGACGAAGGGCTGGTTCACGATGGCCAGGGCCACGTAACGGCCATGGCACTGCAAAGCCTCCGTCGCATAGCGATACACGGCATAGCCTTCGGCGGCCGGCAAGCCGGCCGCGGCGCCGAGCGTGACCAGATCACCGGCGCGATGGAAGGCGCCCGGCTCGTCCGCGACGTAAATGCCAATGGATACAGGCCATGCGACCCCGGCTGTCCCCGCCGCGGTATTCAGAGCGACGCCACGGATCGGCTTCACCTGGCCGAGGTCAATCGTAATCACCACGGGTTTGGCGTTCTGCCAGCCCACCGTACCGGGCTGCGTCCAGAAATAGCCGCTGACGTACGCGCCGTCCGTAAGTTGCGCCATGTCCCCCGAATCCGTGCAGTGGGCATAGCCCGGTGCGGGCGCAAGCGTGTACACCGCACCCAGCGCGACGTTCTCTTGCGCGTGCGCATGAATGGCGACCACCCATAGGAAAGGAACAATTCGCCACGCCTGCGGCTTTCGCGGCCGATCCGGTATGCTTTGAACGGGTTGACGTGGTAGCATGACAACTATCCTCTTGGCGCTGATGGCGAAGCGTTCGGGTCCGTACCGAGCATGCATTGCAAGCAAGCATAGCAGTTGCCCATGAATGCGGGCCATCGTATGAAAGAACAGACACCCCAGCTGAGGTTGAGAGAGCCGAGGAGTCTCTCAAATGGTTGGATCAGAAGTTAGAAGAGTGGTCGTAGACTACCTGCGGTCAGTGCGTGAGTTGGGAATCAACACGCGCCGCGGAGTCGTTTTTGGCTCCCAATCCCGAGGTACATCCCATGAATGGAGCGATATCGACCTCGTCGTGATTGCGCCGGAATTGGAACCGCCCCGGAGAAGAAGCGTCATTTCTCAGCTTTGGGAATTGCGTGCCAGCACCGACAGCCGTATCGAGCCCATTGCTTGCGGTGAGAAGGAATGGGAATCTCCCCAAGGCAGACCCATCTTGGAAGTTGCTCGTGAGGAGGGGGAAGAAATCTTGCTGTGAGCATGCCGGTTCTCGCCACGGGACTTGGGCCAAAGTATGTCGATGTATGCGCGTCGAAACGTATTTGGCCGACAAAACGGCGGCAAAATATGCAAATAATGCAAAAGGTTTAGCGAGATGCAGTGGGATCGGCCCATGGAATGGATCTTGCCGCAGCGCGTCGCGCCAGCCTTGGAATGGAATTCGCCAGCAATCCGCATTCCCCTAGTCAAGGGGCCTTTTTTCTGGTATGCTTTCTATAGCAGGATATCTGGGGTTGGATCGAGGCGGGTGTGTCTCCAGGCAATGGCGCCAGCGGGACGCCCTCGTAACGCAGGGCTCTCTGGGCTGAGGAACGGCCGCGGCACGCGACCAGAGAGGAGCGATTATGGCAGGTGCAGGGGAAGCTCGGAAGTACTTGCGCACGCCGGTGCAGGCGCGCGTGGAAATCCGGCTGGACAGCGGCGTGCTGGTGGAGGGCCACTCGCGCGATTTGAGCCTGCGCGGGGTTTGGTTTTCAACGGATCGCTCCCTCCCGATTGGGAACCTGACGCGGGTCCGGATTACGCTGGACACGAACTTGGGCCAGATTCGGATCGAGAGCGCCGGGCGCGTGGTGCGCGATGACGACGGCGGCGTGGCGATTGAATTTGTGAACGTGGGATCGGAATGCGAGCAACATTTGCGCAGAGTGGTGGAAGATGCCCCCGAGGAAGGCGCCGAATACGAAGGGGCCTACGAGGCGTTCGTCCATCACTAAACCGGCGCGCGTTGGCTTCCGTTCTTTTCCGTGCGGCCTGGGCCAGAGGGTGATTGGGAATGGCTTCGTCTACCTTCGCCGTGTCCCTCACCCGCTGGTCGCTCGATCTGGCGACAAAGCTCATCAAAGCGGACGTGCGCCTGCACAACAAAGAAGTGATTCAAGACGGGATGGCGATCATGTTCGTCGTGAATCACTTCACGCGTCTTGAAACCATCCTTCTCCCCTATGTTTTCCTCAAGCACACGGGGCGCGAAGTGTGGGGGCTGGCGGCGGCGGAACTGTTCCAGGGCAAAGTGGGCCAGTTCCTGCGGTCCACGGGCACGGTATCCACGAAGGATCCCGATCGCGACAAGATCATCGTGCGTTCCCTGTTGACGGGCGAGCACCCCTGGATGATCTTTCCGGAAGGGGCCATGATCAAGGACAAGAAGGTCATTGATCAGCAGGGACAGTTCAGCATTTATAACGACGGGAAGCGCCGGCCGCCGCATACCGGCGCGGCCGTACTGGCGCTGCGCGCGGAATTCTGCCGGCACAAGCTCGAGTGCCTGCAAGCTCGGCCCGGCCAGGCAGGGCTGCCGCAGGCGCTCGAAATGTTCAACCTGAGCGCCGTCGAGGAAGTCGTGTCTAAGCGGACGGTGATCGTGCCGGTGAACGTCACCTATTTCCCGATCCGGGCGCGCGACAACCTCTTCCTGCGCATGGCGAAGCGCTTTGCCGAGGACCTGAGCGAGCGCACCCTCGAGGAATTGTCGGTGGAGGGCACGGTTGTCTCCGAAGACACGGACATCGACATCACCCTGGGCGATCCCATCGATGTGCGCGAGTACCTGAACGCGCCGGAATACGCGGACCTGATGGCGTGCGGGCTGGATGACCTGAAAGCGCTGGAAGAAGACATTTCCTCGCGGTTTAATGATGCGGCGCGCAAGCTCATGCTGCGCTACATGGAAGCCATCTACCGCCTCACGACCATAAACTATGATCACATTTTCGCCACCATCATCCGGCACCAACAAACGCGGTCCTTCACGGAGCGCGCCTTCCGCAACCGCGTGTTCCTGGCGGCGCATCACCTCCGGCAATTGGGCAGTTGCCGGCTCCACACGCTGCTCGAACGCACCTATCGCGATATTGTCTATGAGGATCCGAGCGCCAAGTTCCACGACTTCATGTCGTTGTGTCTGCAAGAGCACTTGATCCAGCGGGACGGCGACAAGTACGTCAAGAATTTCGGCCTGAAACGCGGTTCCGCCGGGTTCCATGCGGTCCGTTTCGAGGAACTGACCGAAGTCATTGCGAACGAGATTGAACCATTGCGCGAAGAGACCGCCTTGATCCAACAGATCGCGCATCTGCCGCGCTTCTTGCTCTCCAAGCGCATCCGCGACATCTTCCTGCGCGAAGACCAGCAGAAATTCGAAGCGGACTATACGAAGTTCTACGAGGCCGGCCAGAGCAAGGGGCCGGAGGTAGGCCGCCCCTTCCTGCTAAAACCGTTGCGCATCAAGGCGGGAATC
>JACPGD010000273.1 GCA_016182645.1 Candidatus Hydrogenedentota bacterium
CATCCTCCTCGGTTTCGTCATGCCGTTCCGTGTGCTGTCCGAGATTAGCAACGGCCTCCTCCTCAATTTCCTCATGTTCAGTCTCTTATTCACGCTCGCCGTACTTTCGGCCGTGGGCGAATTCCTGGTCCGAAGCTACAACCTCCTCCAAAAACACCCCGCCTACATCGTGCGGGAATTACTGCGGAAATGACTTTCATTTCCACAACTGTCTTCGCCAGTGGGGTCTCCCCCGGCTCAGGAGGACACGGCCGGGCCGGCACGGCGCGAAGGCGTTTGCTGGGCGTTCCGCGGCGTGCGCTCGCGCCAATACACGCATAGCCCCAGCGCGATAACGGCGCATTCCGCGATCCAGTAGATCATGAGCATGTTCATGATGCCGCTGGTGAAACCATAACTGTGCAGGCCCACGCCGAGCAGGTTTACGCCCCACCAGGAAAAGGCGACGATCATGGCGAGCACCACCGCGCACATGGCCGTGCCCAAATCGGCGATATAGCGGCCCATACGCGCGTGCAGGATCACCAGGTTCCACAGCACGATCATCAGTGCGCCATTTTCTTTCGGGTCCCAACCCCAGAAGCGGCCCCAACTGTAGTTGGCCCAAATGCCGCCGAGGATCGTGCCCACGGTCGCGAACAATAATCCAAAGCAGAGCACGCCGTAGCACATGCGCGCCAGCGTTCGATAGAACGTAATATCGCCCTTGCGGAAATGGAAAAGCTTGCCCAGGATGTACACGTGCGCAATCGCGCCGCTGAGCATGCCCGCTGCGTAACCCGTTGTCACCGTGGTTACGTGCGTGCTGAGCCAAAAATTGGTGTCCAGAACGGCAACCAGGCTTGGCATCGTGTCCACACCTTCTTTCAACTCGTAACGGTAGGCGATAAACATGCCGAGCGTCCCGAGCACCGAGCCTACCGCCACGGCAATGCGCTGGCGGTTGACAAATTCCATCAATAGCGCCATCAATACGGCCACCGCCGTGATGAACAGGATCGTCTCGTAAAGCGTGGACACCGGTGGGCGTTCACGGATGATGCACCGCAGCGAGATACCAATGACCAGAAGCACTGTGGGCAATGCCACGGTCGCAAGCACTGTTCTGTCGAGCCATTTGCGCCGCGGCGCCAGCCACGACAGGGCAATGAGAAGGAAACTTAGAACGAACAGCCACTGGCTGTAGAAGAAGAACTTGCCCCGATAGAAGAAGACTTCAATCGGAATCTTTTGGTATTCGCCCCGCGCCTCGGCCACCTGTTTGACTTGTTCGTGGAACGCCGCGAGTTGCGCACGGAAGGCGGGCCGGTCATCCCGCAGCCGGTGCAATTCCTCGAGGAACGCCACCAGCCCCACGGTCTCTTCGCGCGGCTTGCTCACGTCAAACGCCACGGCGAGCATGTCCGCCGGTGATCGCCACTCTTTCACGGCGGCGTCCCGCGGCGGCAGCAAGGCCAGTCCCTGGGCGAACACCGCCGCCTGGTCCATCTCGCCCATCAACGTGCTGAGCGCCTGCACCTCGCGCTCCAGCACCTCCGCGCTCAGTGCTGCATTCTGGCTGCGCAGCGTCAGCAAGACGTCCGGCGCCCGCCGCAACGCCTCGCTGTACGAGACCCCTTCGGCCTCGGGAAGCGCCTGGGCCAACGCCGTGCCGGCCGGCGCCCTGAATCGAGCCTCGGCGAAATCAAAAAAGTGAATCAGTTGCTCAAACTCGAAGACGTTGTTGGCCAGATTGAGCACTTGTTGCTCGATCGGCGTCCGCTTCTTGTCCTCGATCTGAGTATATTGCCGGGCCAGTTCAAACAGTCTTTCGCGTCCGGGCAGGAGCTCGTTGTAGGAATAACGGTCCCGTTTGTTCTCATGCGCGACAATGCCCGCGGCCGATACCGCCTCGGAGTTGTCCACAATGAAATGGGCGTACGTCTTGGCTGTTTCAGGATAGAAGAGACAGTTCAACAGCCAGGCGATGGGCGTCAGGCGCTCGCCGCCAGGCAAGCGCAGGGCGCGCATGCCATTAAAGCGCAGCAAGGTAAATTGGGCATAAGTGTCCAAGGGCTTCACGCGCCCGCTGTCTTGAATCGGCAATGCCGCCGCGAGGCGCAACGTTTCCTGGTCCCATTGCGGCGGTGCTTGCACGGGAGACCTCTGTTGCCCCAGCGCGCTGCCCGTGGCGATGCCGGCGGCGATCCAGGCGACTAAAACCCACTGTTTCATGCATGCCTCCTGTTCTCCGCGCGGAGATACCGGAAAAGTTTTTGCAGGAAATGAACTAACAATCCCCCTGAAATGATGAGGCACGCGTAGAGCGGCCATTGGTCGGCCGGGTTCCGCACCACGGAAAACACCGAAAACAGTTTGTCGTTCGGCCCCGCGTTCTCGGGGCCCCAGGACGCCTGGAAAAACGTATAGCCGCGGTGCCGCAACGGCTCGTTCATCTTGATGTCGACCTGACGGCTGATCTCGCCTTCGGTCTTGGTCACTTCACTCTCAAAATTGCTGGCAATTCCCGTGCGCGGGTGCAGTTCGCGGATGAACTTGTCCAGCCGGATGGTGAAAGGCACTTCCGTGCGCGTATGGCGCAGATCCAGCGCGTAGTCCTTGCCGCCCACCGTCACCAGCCAGGGCGCGATGGCGCCCCCCCACAGGATACCCTTCATGGTCTCGCCGCTCTTCGGCGCCACCAGGATGTAAGCGCCCGCGATATTGGCCTCGGCATTGGTATCCAGCTTCAACCGCTCGATGATGACGCCATCCACCGCTCCTTTGTCCTGAGGGGCCAGGCGTGGGGCGGCATTGGGTGCAAACCCGGAGATCTGCAACTCAAACGGCAACTCCGCATGATAGAGCGTCCGGACGGTCGTGGGGGCGAGGTCCGCGAGAACATCGTTCGGAATGGTGAACTGGCGGGCCGCCTTTTCGCCTTCGTATTCCGTAATGGCGATCTCCCAGTCGTAGTAGCTGACATACTCGTTTGCGCTCTGGTGTTCGTAGAGCCTCATGTAACCGCTGCTGGAAAAGTGATACGTCACGAACCCAGCCAGCACGAGGAAGATGATGCCGAAGTGGGCAATCAACATCCCGGGCTGCCGCCAGTTTTTCGGCGCGCGAATAATTGCCCCGCACACGAGATTGATGAACAACAACGCCAGCAATAAATAGACGCCCGGCAGCGGCAGCGGGATCACGCCGAATAGGTCATGCACGACGAAGTACGATTCAAAGTACTTCTTCTGCACCATGTACAGACCTTGGTCCACCTGCTCTAGTGTGCCGAACAAGGTCAGGAGAAGCAGAAACGTCAGCAACACAATGGCAAAGCCATAGGAAGCGCAGAAGATGAAAATTCTCTTGAAGAGTTTGGTCATGGTTTCATACTTGAACGTCTTGTCTTTCGAGATCCCTTAATTCATCGCAAACTTTCACAGAAGGCGACGAAATTCTCCAGTTGTCCCGAAACCACCTCTTCCGGCCCAGTCATCTTGACGAAAAGCGTCTGGTCCTTCATTGCCCGCACCGCGCCCAGCAGCAGGTATCCCGGCCGCGCGGCGCCGTCCATGCCGGTGAATTCGCCGGTACTTTGCAGCAGCGGCACTTCCTCGCCCAACAATTTCACCTTTTGCAGCGCGGCAAGCTCTCCCGCGCTCAGGGACGGCTTTTTCATCTGCGCGCGCCAGCGGTTCAAGTTGGCCTCGATGCCCCCGGCGGCGCCGCCCAGCGTGCTCACGTAGCATTCGGCGTCTTCGGCCCCGGCGAGGGTGAAGGTCACCAGCCGCATTTCGCGGGCGGGCGCTTCCTGCCAGCCTTCCGGCGCGTTCCATTGCAAACCGTCCGCCAGCGGGTCGGTGGCGGCTGCTTCCGTGGGGGTATCATCGTGTTCATGTGCATGTTGGTGGAGTGAAGCGGCAAACGCCGCGAAGTTCGCGATCTCCCGGTCGACCACCGCCGCCGGCCCCACCATCTTCACGAAATAGCCGTTCTCAGCATTGCTCATCGCCAATCCAAGCAGCTTGAAATCCGCTTTATTCTCAGCACCACTCATGCCACCGTAGACACCGGCCAGTTCCACGTAAACCGCCTCCCCACCCAGCATTGGTTTCTTGGGCAAGGCCGCAATGTCCTCGGCCGTGGCCGATCCCTGCCCCATTTGGCGCCGCCAGCGATTGATGTTCTGTTCCACTCCGCCGCCCCCGCCGGGCAGCACGCTCAGGTAAATCTCCGTGTCCGGCTCGCCTTGCACGCGCAAGTTCACAGCGCGAAACTGGGCCGGAGGCAACGATTCCCAGCCTTCGGGCAAGGCGTAGGCGAATTCCGCGCCTTCCTCTGCCGCCGCTCGGTCTTTTGAACCCGGCAGGCGCTCCAATCCCAAACGCTGGGCCGTTGAAAGCACGGGTGGTTTCCGCTGTTCTTCCATCCCCGGCAATCCGGAAGCTGGAATCTCCTGCCGCTCCCCGGACTTCACGCAACCCAGAAACGTTGGTCCCAGCATCACTAGGAGAACGCAAGCTCTAAATGGTCTGCCCAACCCGGGGCCATGGCCCGTTTGCACGTTCTGACCTTCGTCCATTGCGCAACATTCCCATACCTTGCCGCAGTCACCCTTGTCATAACCTCACGTCCCGATCTTCTATTCCGTAACCCTGCGCTGCTATTCAACTTGCCGCTGCGGTGCCGGCGGCGCCGCGCCAGCCGGCGTCAGAACCAACAGTTCCTTTTCCACCGCGAGGGTTCCCTCGTGGGCGGTAAATACCAGGGCAATCGGCGCCTCGACCGTCACCAGTGCCTCGGTCAGCGCCGCCCAATTCACGCGCCAGGACACACGGAAAACGGACCCATAGGGTATTCCTCCGGCCCGGCCCGGATGGGCCTCCATGAGGATCGACCCCGCCTCGCTCGGGCGCACTTGAATGGTCCCGCCCGCTTCGGCGAGTCGGGCGGTGGCCTCACTCTTTTCCCACACGAGCGCCGCTCCAACGGATGAACGCAGCAACAACAGCAGCCGGCTCAGGCGTGGCGGTGCATCCTCGCGGGCCGCGGGGGCAAGCATCACGGTGAGACTCCCCCGCCCGATCTCCGCTTCCGTTCGTGCCGATGAAATGAGCTTCAAAACAACTTTGGTCCGTGCTCTGTACGTGAATCCGCCGGGAAGAAGCGCCTCCTGTCCGTCTGCTGTCACTACACGCAAGGTCACCGGTCCGCCCTCATTCGTGCCCGCATCCGGGAGCCACGCCTCGGCGTGACCGCTGTTGAACAGACGCGCCCACGCCGCGGGCCGTTCCCCGAACCAGAAGCGGCTTTGGGGTGTGAGATTTCGCCCCAGAATGAGCACGGCCTGATTGCCTTCCGCTGGCGCCACCGCCGGCACGGCCGCCAGCAGGCGGGGCGCATCCAGCGGCGGCAACGGCAACGGGTCGGCGCCGTCGAATAGTCCGTCGCTGTCCGAGTCCACATTGCGCGGGTCGGTCTCGCTGTCGTCCGTGCCCCCGCTGCGGTTGCGGTCTTCTAATCCGTCCGGTATCCCGTCCCCATCCGTGTCCGGGTTCAGAAATGACGTTTCGCCCGCATCCAGGTTTCCATTGTTGTCCTTGTCCTCCAATCCATCCGGCAGGAGATCGCCGTCCATGTCGTGCCGGTCGCGGTTGGCGCGCGCCAGCCACTCAAAGAGGTCCGCCGCAAAAGCGGTGTCGCCCAGCGGTGAATCCGCCGACAACAGCGCCACGCGGCCGTAACCATATTCGCGCACCACAAAGGCGCCCATCGTAGGCTCCCCGGCTGGAACGAGCACCGACGCCGCCGGCGCCTCGATCCCCGGGCCGGCCGCCAGACGAAACGTGTGCCAGTGCCGCGTCAGGACTTCGTCCCCTGGCGCCTCAAAGGTGCCCTGTACCGGCTTGTCCATACGAATCTGCACGTCCAGCGGCGCCAGCCAGGACAGGAGCGCCGCCCATGTGTCCGCGGCGGGCGCAGGCCCCGCCACCGCCTCCACGGGTGCTCCCCCGCCGAGAAAAAGCAGGGCGCCGCCTTCTGCCACATAGTCCAGGACGGCCTGCCGGGTGACCGCGCCCTCCAGTGCCGCCCCCGCGGTCACTACGACCATACAGTAGGGAATTAAAGGTGCATCCAGCGGACCAGACTGCGTTTCGTGCGCAAAGAAATGAGGTGGACCGGAAAGGAAACGGTGCAAGCCAGACGGATCCTCCCTCGTCTCGGCCTGTGCGCCACGTCCCCCGGCTGCTTCCGCCTGAAGCCAAAGGATGCGTCGTAAGGGCCCCCGCGGCGGGGCCACCCGCGCTGGAGCCCCCCCTTCATCGTTGCAGCGCCTGTTTCCTCGACGCGTACCACCAGACTGCCCCCGGCGCCGGGCTGCCCTGGATAGGCCGCCGGATCTATTCCAAGGTAACTCACACCGCTACCGCGTCCGGCCAATGGATGAATCACCAGCCACGGTAGCGCCGCCCGGTCATAGTCGATTTCCCAGGGAAGATTAGGAAAAGGGCCGACATCAATGGACACCGCTTTCAATTCCCGCCCGGCGGCGTCTCCCTGCAGGGTCACAAGCGGCGTGACCCTCAGCCCAGGCGAGGCCAACTGAGGCGATGGATCTATGCCATCGTGAATCCCATCCTCGTCGGAATCGGCACCGTCCGGGGACGTGCCCCCCGCCGCCTCTTCTGCCGCGAAAAGCCCATCGTTGTCCATATCGTCCACCAACGGCGCTCCCAGTA
>JACPGD010000274.1 GCA_016182645.1 Candidatus Hydrogenedentota bacterium
ATCACCAAGGAGGCTATACGTCTCGCTGGCGGTGGCGGCCATGCTGTATCTGGGCTGCGTTGCAGGATGGGCGTTCAGATAACTCCCCTGCCTTCTCACACACTTGCCAGCCAGCTACTCGCGGGAGCCTGAAAGAACTCTTCCAGCGGGACTCCATCCGCCCCAACGAGAAGTGGTTTGGCACGCGGAAAGTGGCGGCAGAATTCCCGGAGGCCCGGCAAGGTGTCACGTCTGCGTCCACTCTTTACTTCGATCGCGACGAGTCTCTCGCCTTGGCACAAGACATAGTCCACCTCGAGGTTTCCGGATGACCAGTAACAAAGCTCAATCCCCGTACCTGCAATACCATTCACCAGGTTTGCCCCTACGGCGGATTCCACCAAGCGTCCCCACGCCTCCGGGTTCGCACGTATGCCTTGCAGGTCGCTGCCGCTCAAGGCACTGATGAGGGCTGTATTCATGGCCAGAAGCTTGGGACTGGATGCACGTCGACGGACCGCTTGCCCCGCATATTTCTGCAACCCCCTTACAAGCCCGGCGCCTGCCAGGAGCTCGATGTAGTGTGCCAGCGTCGTGGTATTCCCTGCATCTTGAAGTTGCCCCACCATTTTCTGGAAGGAGAGGATGCGCCCGGAGTATGCGCAGCCCAGTTCAAAGACGCGGCGCAGTAGGACCGGCTTGTCCACACGCGCCATGAGCAAGACATCGCGGGATACGGATGTTTCGATGAGCGAATCGCGGACGTACCGCGCCCAGCGGGCCGGTTCGTGGATGAGGGGTGCGGCCCCGGGATAGCCCCCATAGAAGATGTATTCTTCCAGGCCCCATCCAAATGCCCCGCGCATTTCTGGGTACGTCCAGTGGGTGATCGGTATGACCTCAAACCTTCCCGCCAGGCTTTCAGAGAGTCCACGCTGAACCAACAGGGCGGACGAACCGAGTATCACGACCTGAATGTCTTGTCCCGTCGCCGTGTCCTCATCCCACAAGCGCTTGACCATTTCGAACCAGCCACTGAGTTTCTGAATCTCGTCCAGAACCAAAAGGCCCATCGCGTTCCTCGATTCACGGCGGATCATGTCCCATTGCTGCTCAATCCAGAAGGTGTCTTTCAAGGCCGGCTCATCGGCGGTGGCGTAATGCGTTGGGAAACTCACCGCGTCGATCAATTGTCGGGCCAGAGTGGTCTTCCCCGTCTGTCGGGAACCGGCAAGCACCTGGATGAAGCGCCGCGCTTCAGCCGTGCGTGTGATTAAGAGCTGTAAAGTATTGCGCTCAAACATTTTAACAATTTACTCAATATAATGAGTAATTTTACTCAATGCACTGAGTATTGTCAAGAAAAGTCCGAACACATCCTACGCCGAAGGATTCTGAGGGGGAAGCACGTACGCGAAAGTGCCGCGCTCGGCGAGCGCGGCACTACTGATTCTCTGCGATTGGGATATTTGCTCAGAACGCGCTGGAGGTGTCTAGGCGGATCTCCTCTGGGGCCTTGTCACGCGCTTCGATGTAAGGGCCGGTGATCATGTCCTTGTAGGCCATGCCGGGCCCAACCATGGGGTAGACGAAGGCGTTCTTGTCGACCATGACCTCGAGGAAGGCCGGGCCCTTGAAGGCCAGCCACTCTTCAATGGTCTTCTTGAGGTCCTCCTGCTTGGAGACGCGCTTGGCGAACTTAAAACCGTCGGCCTCGGCGGACTTCACGAAGTCCTTGGCGTGGAGCGACTTGTCGGTGCCGGAGTAGCGGCTTTGGTAGTAGAGGGTCTGCCACTGCACGACCATGCCGTCGCCCAAATTGTTGAGCAGCAGGATTTTGACTGGCAGGTCGTAGGTGGTGCAGGTCTCCATCTCGCCGAGGTTCATCCGGATGCTGCCGTCGCCGTCGACGTCGATGACGAGCTTTCCGGGTGCGCCAACCTGGGCGCCGATGGCGGACGGCAGGCCATAACCCATGGTGCCCATGCTTCCGGACGTGAGGAACGTGCGGGGATCCTTGAAGTCGAAATGTTGTGCGGCGAACATCTGGTGCTGGCCGACGCCGGTCGTCACGATCGCGTCGCCTTTGGTGATTTCGTTCACCAGATCGAGCACGGCCTGCGGCTGAATGATTTCGGAATCACGGTTGTAGTTCAGGTGGTGGCGGGCCTTCATTTCCTGCACGTGCTTGAGCCAGGCCACGGTGTCGAGCTTCACGCTCTTCCCTGCGGCCAGCAAGTCCTGGAGCGAGAGCTTGACGTCGCCCACGTGCGCCCAATCGACCTTCTTGACTTTGCCAATCTCGGCGCGATCAATGTCGATGTGGGCGACCTTGGCGCGTTTTGCCCATTGCGAAGGGACGGCGCAGACGCGGTCGTCAAAGCGCGCGCCCACGGCGAAGACGAAATCGCAGTCGTCCACGGCGTAGTTGGCGTAAGCCATGCCGTGCATGCCGAGCATGTGCAGGGCCAATTCATCCCGCGTGTCGATGGCGCCTATGCCCATGAGGGTCGTGACGACGGGGATTTGGTAGTCGTGGGCGAACTTGCGGAGTTCCGCGCTCGCGTTGCTGTTGATGACGCCGCCGCCCGCATAGATGAGCGGGCGCTTGCTCGCTTTCAGGAGGTCGAAGAACTCGCGGGCTTTGTCCTTGCTGATGCGCGCTTCGCTCATGTTATCCAGGCGTTGCTGGTAGCCGCGCAACGGCAGCAGCCCCTCGCCTTGGAAAACCCCCTCCCAGTTCTGCACGTCCTTCGGCACATCGATGACCACGGGGCCGGGCCGGCCGCTGCGAGCGAGGTAGAAGGCCGTGCGCACCGTCGCCTCGAGTTCCGTCTCGTCCTTCACCAGGAACACATGCTTGGCGCAGGCCGACATGATATTGAAGACGGGCGCTTCCTGAAAGGCGTCGGTGCCCACGGCAACACGGGCGACCTGTCCGCAGACCAGCACCATGGGGATCGAATCCGCCATGGCATCGCGGATGGGGGTGACGCTGTTGGTGGCGCCGGGACCGGAAGTGACTAGTGAGACGCCCACTTTGCCTGTCACGCGCGAATAGCCCGCGGCCATAAAGCCGGCGCCCTGCTCGTTGGCCGGAACGATCAGGTTGATACGCTGTTTTGGGTTGCGCGCGTTCCATTGGAAGATGCCGTCATAGGTGGGCAGGATCGCGCCGCCGCTGTACCCGAAGATGGTGTCAACCTCCTCATCGGCCATGATCTGGATGATCATGTCGGCGCCCCGCATTTTTGTGCCCGCAAGTGGATGTTTGAGTTTTTCTGCCATCGCCATTGTTGTCGATCTCCTTGCTTGACAGCCTCGCGCGGAGGCCGGTATCTCGTGTTTTCACGTGAAAAGAACGTAAAGGACTTAAAGGACCAAAAGGACACTTTAGGGAGCGGCCCGTGTCGATGTTGCCCTGTGCGTTTGGGTCTTGCCCACAGTCTACAGCCTACGGTCCACAGCCTAACAAAAAACGAGCGCCGTCCCCTGCCGGGGAAACGGCGCTCGCCGATGTCTACTCTATGGCAGAAGCGGACTACTGGTTCGCTTCCTTCGGCGCCGTCTCCTCGGCCGGCGCCGCTACGACCCCCTCCGGGGCGCCGCCCGGAGTGGACTCCACCGCTGCCTGATCCTCCGCGGGCGCACCCGCCTCGATCTCAGGCTCCTTGGTCTTTTCCGCGTTGACCGCGGCCATGTATTCCTGCATGCCGTCGGCAATGCTCCGGCCCGCCAGCAACATGCTCGCCGGCACGACGCCTTGCAACGCCGCTTGCACATCCACGGACCCGCCTTCCGGCTGGCCGTGCTGTTCCACCGCCTGCTTCTCGAGGTCGCGGTGGTATTCACGGATACTCAAGCCGATTTTACGGTCGGAAGGATCGATGCTGATGACTTTGGCCATGACTTTGTCGCCGATACTGAGCACTTCTTCCGGCTTCTGGACGCGGTCGCTGGACAACTCGCTGACGTGAATCAGGCCTTCGATGCCGTTTTCGAGGCGGGCAAAGGCGCCGAAGCTGACCAGCTTTGCTATTTCCACTTCAACATGCGCACCCAGAGAGAGCTTTTGCACCACCGCCTGCCAGGGGTCATCTTCGAGTTGTTTCAGCCCCACGCTGATCTTTTCGTTTTCCGGATCGATGCTGAGGACTTTAACTTGCACTTCCTGGCCCTTTTCGAGGACTTCGGAAGGATGCGTCACCTTTTTGGTCCACGACACGTCGCTGACGTGCAGGAGGCCGTCGATGCCTTCTTCGATCTGCACAAACGCGCCGTAATCGGTGAGATTACGCACGATGCCCTTGACCACGGAGCCGACGGGATAGCGGTCGCCCAGTTGCCTCCAGGGGTTCGGCAGCGTCTGCTTGATGCCGAGGGCGATCTTCTCCGCTTCGGAATCGACGCTGAGGACCATCACGTCCACGGCTTCATCCAATTGCAGCACTTCGTTCGGATGGCGCACACGGCGCGTCCAGCTCATTTCGCTGACGTGGACCATGCCCTCGATACCGGGTTCAAGCTGCACGAACGCGCCATAGTCCGTCATGCTGACGACGCGCCCACGCACGACGGAGCCCACGGGATAGCGCTCGGCGGCGCTCTTCCAGGGGTTTTGGGTGAGTTGTTTCAGGCCCAGACTGATGCGCTCGGTCTGGGGGTCGAAATTCAGGACCATCACCTGGATGCGGTCGCCGACCTTTACCACCTGGCTCGGGTGCTTGACGCGGCCCCAGCTCATGTCGGTCACGTGGAGCAGGCCGTCGATGCCGCCCACGTCCACGAACGCGCCGAAATCGGTGATGTTCTTGACCTCGCCATTGAGCGTCTTGCCTATCTCGATGGTTTCGAGCAGACGCTGTTTTTCGCCCGCGCGCTGCTCTTCAAGCAGCTTCCGGCGCGACACGACCACGTTCCGGCGGCGTTTGGTGAGCTTGATGATCTTGAGATCCATCCTCTGGCCAATGTAGCGTTCGAGGTCGCCTGTCGGTCGGAAAGTCAATTGACTGGCCGGCATGAAGGCATCGATGCCGATGTCTACTTTCAGGCCGCCTTTGACGCGGCGGGTGATGACGCCCTCGATGACGCCGTCGTGCTCATAAATCTCTTGGATATGTTCCCAATTCTTGATCCGGTCGGCCTTCTGTTTCGACAGAATCGGCATGCCCAGTTCATTCTCGGGATCGTCAATGTAGAAATCGAAGGCATCGCCGATGTTCAATTTCTCCGGCTGGACGAACTCTGAGCGTGGCACGACGCCCTCGCTCTTGTACCCGATGTCCACCAGCACTCGGTCTTCGCCGACATCTACCACCGTGCCCCGGACGACCTCGCCTTCCTTGAAATTCTGCATGCTTTCTTGGATAAGCGTGTCCATGTCGGCCATCGAGAGCTGTTCTTCCAACTCGCGCTCGAGGGCGTCCTGGCGGTTCTCCTCCATCTCCAGCACCGCCGTGCCTGCCATGTTGTTCTCTGACTGTTGACTCATACCTGAACCTATCTCCTTTTCAGTGTGGAATTTGCCGTGGAAACACGGCAACCCAAGGATAGTACCAGATGACTGCGGTGCAGTCAAACGAAATGCACGGGGGATGATGGGAAGTATGGGAATAATGGGAAGAATGAGAGGATGGAATGGGACCAATGCGATTTCCGGAAAAGGAGCGTGCGTGTTTCTTCAGTTGCGGGGCGCGTGCTAGGATGGCACCCCTTGTTTTGGTGCGAAGATTTGGGGCGTTTTCTTATGCGGGTGCAGGTGATTGGTTCGGGGAGTTTCGGGATTGCGCTGGCGCGGTTGCTGGCGCGGAACGGGCATGGGGTGGCGCTGTGGTGCAAGGACAATGCGGCGGTGTTGCGGGAGAAGCGGGAGGACCCGGCGTATCTACCGGGCGTGGTGCTGCCGGGAGTGGTCGAGATTCTGGATGAGGGGGACGAACTGGCGGCGGACGCGGAGCTGGCGGTATTGGCGGTGCCATCGCATGCGATGCGGAGCGTGCTGGGGGCGGTGCGCTTGCCGGACGGGGCGATCCGGGTCAGCGTGGCGAAGGGGATCGAGAACAACACGCTGATGCGGATGAGCGAGGTGATTGCCGAGGCAGCGCCGGGGGGCGCGGTGGTGGCGCTGAGCGGGCCGAGCCACGCGGAGGAGGTGGCGCGGGACTTGCCGGCCTCGGTGGTGGTGGCAAGTGCGGATGCGGGGGCATGCGCGCGCGTTCAGGAGATGTTCTTGTGCAAGACATTCCGGGTCTATACCAGTCCGGACGTTATTGGTGTGGAATTGGGTGGTTCGCTAAAGAACGTGATTGCCATTGCGGCGGGTGTTTGCGATGGCTTTGGATTGGGGGACAATGCGAAGGCGGCGCTGATGACGCGGGGGCTGGCGGAGATAACGCGGCTGGGCGTGGCCTGCGGGGCAGACCCGCTGACGTTTGCGGGGCTGAGCGGGATGGGCGACCTTATTACGACGTGCGAGAGCCGCCACAGCCGCAACCGGGCGGTGGGGGAGGGAATCGCGAAAGGGAAAACGCTGGAGGAGATTACCACCTCGACTGCGATGGTGGCGGAGGGGGTGCGCACGACGCGCTCGGCACGGGCGCTGGCGATGAAGTATGGGGTGCGGATGCCGATCACGGAGGCGACGTACCGGGTGTTGTTTGAAAACGCGCCCGCCCGAGATGCCATTGCGGAGTTGATGCTGCGCGAGGCGAAGCCAGAGATCACGAGGTAGAACCGCAGATGACGCAGATAACCGCAGATGAGACAGATTAGCGCGTTTTGTTGTGTTTGAGTGGCAAACGCCCTCATGGGCGTAATCTGGAAGAGAGGAGGTTCCATGTTCCCGATACTCCCGGCCGCATTGGTACTTTTGGCCTCACTTGGTGCGCCACAAAGTAAGGTCGAGGGCAAGCTGAAGGTGAATGACAATGAAACTGCGCTGACGCACGGGCTGGCGCTCTTGTATGACAATCAGGACGAGGGGGGCGAAGCCCCGGAGCTCCGGTTGCTCTTCACTGATCGGGAAGTCTCCGCTCTGGAACTGGAGGCGCCGGATCTCTTCGCATTTCATACACTGGCGCAGGACGGGAAGCTACAGGGTGTCGGCCTGAACTTCGACCCGAAAGAGGACCCCCGCGAAGTACAGGGAACGGTCTATTTCACACCGGCTGATTCAATGACTTCGCTGCCTTCCCTGTCGATGAGCGGCGAAGAAGCAGGCTTCAAGGCGTTAAAGATAACGGCGGAGCGCATTTCGGGTCAGGCCGAGTACGAATCGACCGATTCTGAGTTCTCGGCGGATGATGAATCGTTTAGTTACCTGGTCAATTTTGACCTGCCAATCTTGAAATGTTCGCCCGTGAAGGAGAAACTGACTGGGCCTGACGCCGCGAAGAGTCCCCAGGCCGCCGTGTTCCTTGCTTTCGAGAAAGCCGTTCGGGACGGTGACCTTGAGACCGCAAAGAAACTGGCAACGGCCTCTAAGTTTGCGGAACTGGAAATGGCGATGGAGCAATTCGGCAAGGAGGCGTTTCTGGCGCAGGTGAAAATGTTTATCCCTGAACCAGCCACGCGCGAGGCCCAGATCGAAAGAGTCATTGTGCGCGAGAAACGAGCGACCCTGGTTGCAAAGGAAGAGGGCAGCAAGACGATTGTGCCGCTGGTGCGCGAGGGGGAGGCGTGGAAGGTTGATTGAGCGCATAGGAGATCAACGTTGTGGGCAAATGGACGTGGTGCGCATTTATCGGTCTGCTATGTTTGGGCGGGAACGTAGCCGGGGCTTCCAGCCCCGTTGTTGACGCGGAGGAGTGGCGGTACTACGCGCGCGACGCCGGCGGGACGCGTTATTCGCCGTTGGACCAGATCAACACGGCGAATGTGGTGTCGCTCGAACGCGCGTGGACCTTTCGCACGGGCGATATTGCGGAGGGCGGGGCGCAATATGCCGAGTGCACCCCGCTGATGGTGGACGGAGTGGTCTACGTGATCACGCCGTTTTCGCGGTTGGTCGCGATTGACGCGGTGTCGGGTCAGGAACTCTGGCGCTTTTCGCCGGAGCCGCCGCTCAAGCATACGGAGACGGGCGGGGGCGGGCTGGCCAGCCGGGGCGTGACGTATTGGGAAGCGGGGGAGAAGCGGCGGGTTTTCGTACCCGTGCGCGATGGACGGATATATTCCGTCGATATCGAGACACACCAGGCGGACACCGGTTTTGGCAACGCGGGGTACATCGATTTGCGAGCGGGTTTGCCGGAGGAGGGGCGATTCCTGTACTTGAGTTCGCCGCCCGCCCTGTACCAGAAGGTGCTGGTGCCGTCCTACGGAGTCAACGACACGTCGGCTCGCCGGCTTGCGTATGTGCCGCTGCAGGCATTCGACGCGCACTCTGGAAAACTGCTGTGGACTTTTGACACGGTGGCGCAGCCGGGACAGTTTGGCCACGACACGTGGGCCGGCGATTCCTGGAAGGGGCGGTCTGGGTGCAATCCTTGGGCGCCGATCAGCGTGGACGATGCGCGCGGAATCTTTTATGTGCCCGTCGCCGCGCCAAACTCCGACAAGTATGGCGGCGACCGCGAAGGGGACAACCTGTTTTCCGATTGCCTGGTCGCGTTGAATGCCCTGACGGGCGAACGGCTGTGGCATTTTCAGGTGGTGCATCATGACATCTGGGATTATGATCTCGCCGCGCTGCCCAATCTTTTTGATCTGAAGGTGGGGAACGAAACGATTCCCGCGGTGGCCGCGGTTGGCAAGACGGGCTTCGTCTATGTTTTCAATCGCGTCACCGGTGCGCCAATCTTCCCCATCGAAGAGCGGCCGGTTCCGGCGAGCGACTTCCCCGGCGAGCATGCCGCTCGTACGCAACCCTTCCCCACGAAGCCCCCCGCGATCGCCCGCCAGCGCATGACCAAGAACGACCTCAGCGACATTGATCCCGAGACGCACGCCGAATTCGAGAAAACGTTTAAGCCGCTGCGCTCGGAGGGCATCTTTACGCCGCCATCGGAAGAGGGAAGCATTGTCCTTCCCGGCCAGCACGGCGGCGGCAACTGGTCCGGTGCGGCGGTGTCGCCCGAGGGCATGATGTATGTCACGACCACGGAACTGCCCTACATCTCGTCGATCAGCGCGAGCGACGGGCCCTACGGCGCCACGCCGAGCGCGCGCGTTTTCCGCGATGAGAAGGGGTACCCCGCGATTAAGCCGCCCTGGGGCACGCTCACCAAAGTCGACCTCGCGCGGGGCGAGCTTCTCTGGCAGCGCCCGCTCGGCGAATACCCGGAACTCACGGCGCACGGCATCCCGCCCACGGGCCAGCCCAACTTCGGCGGCGCCACCGCC
>JACPGD010000021.1 GCA_016182645.1 Candidatus Hydrogenedentota bacterium
CGAACCTGGAGGCAGCAGCGCGCCCATGCTGGCGCCGGCCGTGCGGAAGGTTTGGACGTCGTTCGCCCGCTGCCATTCGCGTTCGAGTGCACGCTTGGCTAGTTCACGCGCGTCCATAAGACCGGGTAACGGGGCTGGAAGCCCCGGCTACGAGCATGGCTGGCCGCCACGGTGTTCATTCGAGCAAACCCTGTTCCCGGAATTGTGCGATGGCCGTGTGGATGTCGCGTTCCAGATCCGGGCCATCCACCACGCCCGAAAACTCGTCCGCCAGCGCCTCCTTCAGGGCCGTCACGGTCGTCGCCCCGTCGCAGTGACGCCAGATGCTCATCGCCGCCGGATTCAGCGCGTGCACGCTCTTGTTCCGCGCATCATAAAGCACCGTCTCTTTGCCATAATCAATGACAGACACGTCACTCCGCCCCTTGGGCATCTCAGGCTCGCTTGCCCTCATTGCTTCTTCCCCAGTTCCTTGATCTTCTCCAGGATGCTGTCCGGATCCAGCCCCTGGTGTGGGATGTGCTCGGGGATGCCGCCGTCACCCGGCTTGGTCACCGCCATCACCTTGAACTTCGGCGCGTGGCCCCGTTCGAGGAGCCAGGTGCCGAAGCGGCAGCCGAGTCCCGTGTTAAGGTTTTGTCCCTCGACCACGAGCACAAACGGCGCATTGCCCACCTTGGCCAGCATCGCCTCGTCGATCACATTCAGCGGCACCTTCCCGCACCACTTCGTCCTGTCCGGGCGTAAAGACGTACCCGTCGCCGAAGAGTTTCGAGCCGTCCTCGCGCAGGATGTACGGGACCTTGCTCCGTGTACTGAAGACGTAGCGGACGCCGCCTTCGTTCCAGATGCGGTTCACGAGCGCCTTTAATTGGAGCGCGTCCGCGGCGAAGTACAAACGCGGCGGGTGCTCCTCCTCCGCGAAGCCGCTGTTTGCCAGAAAGATATTGATCCCGTAGTGACACGTGTTGTCCGCAATTTCGTCCACGCCCGCATGGGAAAAATGGCAGATCAAGTTGGCATTGTTCAGCCGCGCCATGGTCGCTTCCGAAATCACCATTTCGAGGAAGGCCGAGAACGTGCTGAAGATTCCCTGCTTTCCGGGGGTAAAGCCGAAGCCGGCCGCCGCCGAAAAATTGCCCCGTTCCTGCACTCCACCGTTGATGCACACTTCCGGGTGCTGCTTCCGGATATTGTTCAACCCCGTCGAGCCCTCGAGGTCCGAATCAATCACCAGCACCTTCTCCGTCCGCTCCTCCGTGTCCATCTTCTCCAGGATCGCATTCACAATATTGCCGAATTCCGTCCGGTTGCTCGCAAATTCCGTGCTCGATCCCGCGAAACTCACCTTTGTCTTTGGCACGGCCACCGCCTCCAGAAACGCCACCGCCTCCTCATGACCGCGCTGTTTCAAATACGCAATCGCCATGTCTTTCTTAATCACGTCATGCCCGGCGTGGTTGTTCTCGAGTCCTGGAATGCCCGGCGCCATCATCCGCCGGTTCACCAGCGCCACCGGCCCATCGATGTTCATCGCGCGCAGCATCCGCTCCAACAACTCGTCGAAATTCTCGCCCAACCCCACGCTCACGCCCAGGCCGTGTCCCTCGAGCGTCCGCGCCACGTCGAAGCCCGGCAGGTAGTCCGCGGGATGCCCACTGATCGTGACGTTGTTGTCGTCAATGCACAGCTTCACGTTCAGCTTCTGCGCCACCGCCAGCCGGGCCGCCTCCGCGTCATTCCCCTCCATCTGCGACCCGTCCGAGCCAAACAAAAACACCGCCTTGTCCGGGTGCGCCTTCGCCAGCCCATTCACGAACGGCCACATGTGGCCCAGCCGCCCCGAGGCAAACTTGATTCCCAGGCTGGGGATAATTTCTGGATGACCATATAGCCCCGATCCCGCCGCGCGGTATTCATACAGCTTCTCGAACGGCATCTCGCCATTGAAGGCCGACATCGCGTACTGGATCGCCACGCGGTGCCCCGCCTCATCGAAGTACGCCGGATATACCCGCTCGCTCCCCTTCATGAAGCTGTCCGCGATAATCACTTCCGGCACGATGTCATACGCGCCCCCCGTATGCCCGGCGTAGCCTTTAATGCCGGCGATTGCCGTGAAGAATACTATCGTGTCTCGCACCACCTGCACGTTTTCCTTCAACTGCACCTTCTGCTCCTCCGATACCGTGCTCAACGCCGGATTTATGCCCACCGCCTTATACTTGCTCACATCGATAGGGAAGCTCATGACTGTTCCTCGTGTTCCGTTGCTTCTGAATGATGCCCAGAAACCCCCGCCACAGCCGTTCCGGATTACCCGCAGGCACAGACGCGCACCAGACTGCAGTACCCCTGGGGAAATAGGCGGCGAAAGTATAGCACACGCCAGCAGCCACGCGCGCGACTGGTCTGCCCCCCAGCACCTACCCAAACTCCTGGGACATCCCCGTTGTGGCGCAGTCTCTTGATCCGCGTCGCGACGGCCATTGCGCCGCGCTCCTCCACCACTATTCCACCGGTTCCCCTGCGTGGCTGCTGGGCTGGGCGATCGTGGCGAGATACGCATTCAGCGGGCTGCGGCCCATGAGTTGCTCGAGGTTGACCAAGGTCGCGTCTCGGGCGGTGATGCCATTGCCGCTGCCGGCACGGTCAACGTCGGCGAGGTTGGGGACGAAGGGGTTCATGCCGAGCGTGGCGAGTTGCGTGTTGAGCGCGGACTCGCCGATGAGTAAGTAGAAGTTGATGAGCGTGGCGTCGAGCGCGTTGATCTGCGCGTCGGTGTTGACGTCGCCGAGCACGCCCGCGGCGGGGTTGAAGCCGGAACCGGTGAGGGCGGCGGTGGCGCCGCTGCCGCCAGTGAGGGTGAGTGTGCCGTTATAG